>NZ_JAEQCX010000062.1:48752-53673 GCF_020738035.1 Microcoleus sp. PH2017_28_MFU_U_A | reverse complement strand
CGGTCAGTTTCATGATAGATTTTAGAGACATAAGATACGCTGCACACTGAAATTATCTTTGGGTCATTATAGGATCAATCATTCTGTGGTGCTCCCTAAATGCGCGTGCATATCGACAAAACACGGGAAAATTAAGCCGCCTTGCAAGTCTACCATCGGAATATCTGCAAGTTGGGATAAAGATTCTGTACCTGTGGGGATGATTTGGGCGATCGCGCCGTTGGCAATTTCCAGATCCACCAGACAAAAATTGCGATCGGCTGTTGTGGTGATAGTAGACGCTGAATTGGCGATCGATTTCATCTCTAAAAGAGATTCGGGTACGCGACCATTTTTTAGCAAATAATTAGATGTAGCTGGCAACATGAAATTTTCTAGTTAATATTTTATTGAGTTGAGAGTTATTGAAGATGTCTATTGTAGGGGCGCGTATCTGCTAATAATTCATGAAACAATCCAGTGTGTCAATGCTCTCATCCGCCCTCTTCTCCTTAAATGAACTCTATTGGGTTATACAATAACATTATAGCAGCTTTAATAAACATGATATCTGTCAAATTTTGCTGCTGGGATAAGCCCCTCAGGGAGAGCAAAAGTAATCTAAAAATAGACACAGAGATTGCTTTCATAAAAAATCGCGTTCATGTATATAGCGTTATATCGTTGACCGTTACATCGGAATGATTTAACCACAGAGAACACAGAGGACACAGAGTCCGAGAATAGAGAGATGAATCATTCTGATGCTACCGGATTTGGTGTTACTCACTTCGGAAAAAATTAACATTTACCCAAGCATATCACTCGATCTAAAATCTTAAATGAAAAATCCCCATTCCCCAATCCCCAAATCTAAAATCAACTGAGCCGTGTTGCTTTATATTCTTGGCAAAGTCGTGCATATTTCTGACCCACAGAAGCAGTTGGCGGTACGGGTAGACGATGAATGCAAGGGTTCTGACGTGTTTAGTTCGGATATCTGCACTTGTTGCCGTCCTGATTTGGTACAGGGTATCGAAATTTGCATCGAAACGGCACAATCCGGTAGTTCTGGGGTAATTGTTTACTTCCGCAAGCAAGGCAGAGCTTTGGGGGAAGTAACTAAGTTTTTGGTGTACAATGCCAGAAAAAGGCTGGGAGCATCTCAGTTTTGCATTTATAAGTGCTGTCCCCGCTCGCGAGTTGTAGAATACGCGAGCTCGCGACAGCTCGCACTATAATAAAAAAATGCTTTTTGCAAAACTGAGATGCTCCCAAAAGGCTCGAAAGTGGCGATCGCCCTGATGACTATTTTACTCGCACTCAATGTGTTGCAGGATTTCAAGATATGCGGTTTCAAGAACTAATGCCAGACGTGCTGCACTGGTTGGGTATCCCTCGCACTGACCGTTTAGTTTCCATGAGCCATCTCAAATACAATGCTATTATCAATTCTGGCATTCAAGTAGTCGATCGCCTCCCCATCCTCGAAGATTGGATTCCCGCAGGCGCACAAGTCGAAATCGTCGCCAAAAAAGCCGCCGCCTACTACACGCCAGACCCTGTGCCAGATGCTACAATTCTTGCAGAAGCGATCGGACGCGATGCCAGGAGATTCAGAAGGCAAAGACACGACTGTTCGGAAACAGTTGCGTCTTTGCCAAATTAAATTTATTACTGGTTTTTGATCAGTCAGGGTAGGTTATGGCTAATTTGCGTTCTACTGTGATCGTAAAAACAGATATTTGCGGATATACCGCCCGAGTTAAAAAATTATCTCAGTCGGACTTAAGTAGTTTGTTGAACGAGCATAAAACTTTTATTTCAGATATTAGTACCAGAAATGAAGGAAGTTTGATCAAAGGCGAAGGTGATTCATTTTGGCTGATTTTTCCCAGCGTCACAGCAGCCGCGATGGCAGCCTTAGAAATGCAGCAAGAATTGAGAACCCAACAATCTAGCAAATCGAACGACGAACGATTGGCTATTCGCGTGTCGATTACCTTGGGAGATGTCTTGCATCAAGATAAAGATATCTTTGGCGATACGGTCAATTTAACAGCGCGTATAGAATCAGTAACTCCCCAGGATGAAATATATTTGTCCCAAGCAGCATGGCTGGCGCTCAACAAAGCAGAAGTGCAAACATCTTTTGTCAATGAGTTTTCCTTGAAAGGGATGAGCGAACCTGAAAAGGTTTACAAAGTTGACCAAAGTTACAAGACGCGAATTGTGGAAAATCAAGCAATAATTAAAGCGGATTTGAGAGGTTTTATTGCTTATCAAGAATCTAATTCTATCAGAGACGTTGAATATTTGCTCACCAACTTTGATACTTTTGAAAAAAACATTTGCGAAGAATACGGTGGCACAATTCGCAGTATTGTTGGCGATTCGCATTTGTTGACTTTCCCAGAAGCTCACTCAGCCCTAGCGGCCATGGAAAGTTTGTGCGAAAATTGGAAACTTTTTATACACGGTCATAAAATACCTTGCGGTTTGTCGGTGGGAGTTGCTAAAGGAAATTTGTATATATTTCGCTCTTGCACTTACGGAAAAGATATTAACATTGCCGACAGGCTGGAAGATTTAAGCAAAATAGTATCTCCAGCTACTGAAAAAAATTCGGTAATAGTTTCAGACCAAATAAAACGCGAAGTTAGTGGCTCGAAGTGGGAATACAAGCTGATCAAAATCGATAAAAATGCGATCTTAGATAATCTGTTAGATTACAGTCAGTTTGACTTTTTTCAGGAAAATGATGTTTACCGATGTTTAGTTGTTTGACACTCCGCTGCTGTTCTACGGTAGTTGGTAGTGCGGACTGAAGGGGGCACGCGCGATCGAATCTGATTGCGGTTAATCGATCGGACACGATATAATCCTGTGTCGGGAGATAGTGAGGGAGTTGAACTTTCTGTTGATAGTTTCCCTCTCTGACTGCGTTTATCAAGTCCTAGAAACTCCGCAAAGTTCGATCGACTACTTTCAGGGTATGTTGGGCTATATCAGTATTCAACTATTGATAGTCCTCGTTTCCCTTGCAGTAGTAATAGTTACACTCGTAGCGAAGGTGTTTGCCAGATTGGAAGCAATACTGTCTGACTGTATAAAACCATACACTGTAAAGGTTTTGACTCAACCGACAGAGTTCTCGCAAGGTGTTAAACTCTTTGGTGGCAAGTCCGCGTATCTGATTTTTTGAGTCAGGTACATAGAGCTTTCCCTAGAACTATGGCTAGTCTAGGAAAAGCCTAGCCAAAATGTAAAGCCGATGCTCAAAGCACGGGGTTTCAAACCAAAAATTTTCGATGAAGTTGAATAATATTGAGCTAGAGGCTGTAAAATATCTGAGAACACCAACTGCGATTCGCCAAAAGTGCGATCGGCTTTTTAACTTAGCCTCCGAAAATAAACTCAATTTCTTCTGTGTCGATTTATCCGAACTCGACAAAGCAGCAAATTATGTAATCGACACAACCCGCCAACAGTATCCCGATTTTAATATTCCGTTTCACAGTCAGTGGCGGCATTTTGAAGCCGGCAACCAACCGCGCCTCGCTCAATTCGATGCAGCTTTAACAGAATTTTCAGTCATAGAACAAGCAAAGATAAAATTTGATTTAGCCATTGTCAGCGTTTTACTCGATGCCAGTACCGGCGCAGATTGGCAGTATTGCGAAGCAGAAACCAAAGAAGTTTATCGCCGTTCAGAAGGGTTGGCAGTAGCCACTTTTCGGATGTTTTGTCAGGGTATTTTTTCCAGCAATCCAGATTTTCCTTGGCAAGCCGATTTTCGCGGGCTTTCTCAATTAAAATTAGAAACCTTAGCGGCCGGATTTCAAGTAAGTCGAGACAATCCGCTAGTTGGTTTAACAGGCAGATTAGAATTGTTGCAGCGTTTGGGGAATGCAATTTGCCAACATCCATTATTGTTTGGCAGCGAGAACCAGCGTCCCGGCAATTTGGCACAATACTTGCTTGACAGTCTGGTTTCTGGAGTCAAAACTGTGGATTGTGCTGAAATATTGAGCGCTGTTTTGACAGGTTTTGGGGAAAATTGGCCGGGAAAATATGCCATTGGTGGCGTTAATTTAGGTGAGGTTTGGCGGCATCGGGCTTTGCAAGGAGAAAATCTGGGAGATGAATTTGTGCCGTTTCACCAACTCTCGCAGTGGTTGACTTATTCGCTGTTGGAACCGCTGCAAGAACTCGGTTTGTACGTCGTGGGATTGGACGAGTTGACGGGATTAGCGGGGTATCGTAACGGCGGTTTGTGTTTGGATATGGGGCTGTTACGGGCAAAAGATTCGGCTATTTTTGAGCAGAAGTATTTGCCGGGTTCGGAAGTTGTAGTAGAATGGCGATCGGTCACTGTGATTCTTTTAGATAAAATTGCAGCAGCTATGCGATACAAGCTGGATTTGAGTGCGACAAAATTGCCACTGGTGAAGATTTTGCAGGGAGGAACTTGGGCGGCGGGGCGAAAAATTGCCACAGAATTGAGGGCTGCTGGAGTACCGCCAATTCATATTGAAAGTGACGGGACTTTTTTTAATAGTTGACAGTGGACAGTTGACAGAAGTCAAGCGTGAAGTCAGAAGAAGGAAGGTTCGGAATGCAAGTCCGATGGCACTGAAAAAGTCTAACTGAATTGTTGTAGCAAGGATTTTTTAAAGCTGTATTTTTTTGCCAAGAAATCGTGGTTAAGCGAATTCTAGTTTAATATTAGTCAATATTGATGTTAATTATTAGGTACGTTGTTGCGCTTAAGCGCTCTTTATAATACAATACAGTTTACTTAAGATTGTCCTTATTGCTTTATATCTAAGAAAGAGCGCTCAAGCGCAACTACGTACCTTTATTGCAGTATCTATTTTTCAGAGGAGTTTCACGAATAGCAGTATATTAGTCAACTGTATTGCTTTATATCTAAGAAAGA
>NZ_JAEQCX010000062.1:0-48689 GCF_020738035.1 Microcoleus sp. PH2017_28_MFU_U_A | reverse complement strand
ATAGCAGTATATTAGTCAACTGTATTGCTTTATATCTAAGAAAGAGCGCTTAAGCGCAACTACGTACCTTTATTGCAGTATCTATTTTTCAGAGGAGTTGTTTTTAAATTCGATAGCTGCATCATTTTTTTTTGTTATTCAAACGCCTTGGTGCTTTTAATTTTGCTTTCATGCGATAGTGTAATTGCTTGTGTAATGTTTGATATTTGACTGATATTTGATAGTTATCTTCTACCCAGGCCGCAATTTCTTTGTAAGTTGTGAATTCACAGGATTCCTCACTTAACTTTTCTGCAATTCCTGCTATTACTGCTGAGGGAATTATTCTGGGTCTACCAGTTGCTTGCCGTATTTTTAACAGTTCTTGCAGACCGCCAGCACTATATTGTTTTAACCATCTATGTACAGTAATTCTATGTACACCTAAACGTTCAGCTACATCTGTAAGGCTTTGGCTATATCCAGCCTTTAACCAATAAAGTGCCTGGATTTTTGAGCGATTAGTCAAGGTTCGTTGCTGCGACAGAAGTTGTTTTAATTCCTCGGCTGTTACATCAATTCTTTCTTGGTAGTTTACTTTCATAGAACATTTCTCAAAGCCTAAGCGTCATTGTAGCATATTTTTGGGTAAATTCTCTAAGCTTTAGCAGTTTTGATGAGCGCACAAATGACCCGATTTCGTAAAGGAATCGGGTCATGCGTGTTATGTTTTTTAGCGGTTATGGTTAGCGGCAAGTGCGATATTTGACGTGATAAACTAAACCGCGATGAGCTAAATCGAAGGAGTCAACGGTGGCTGTGCCGGCACCGCGGGCTGTCATCGAAGCATTTACTCGCATATTTACACTGTCGCCACAGCGAGACCACACATCTGCTACAGTGGCTAAGCTATCTCGAACGTTGTAGTTGGTTTCGCCGTTGAAAGTGCGAGAAAAAACTGGGCCCTTGGCTCCAGCAAAAAAGTATTCTGCTCTGAGGTTTCCGCTGGTTTTAGGAGCAACGTAACCGCGATAATCGGCATCGTAAATCGAAATTTGGAAGCCTTGGGGTACTTTGATGGGAATGCTCAAATTGCAGCTTTTCCGGGTCTCTGCTGAGACGTTTCCTTGGGCTACAAACTTATCAAATAGGATGCTGAGTTCTTGACCGTCGGGGCTGACGCTGACGCTGGCGGATCTGTCTGGGCAACCGCTACCGCCGTAGCTTGCACCTAATATTTGAACTGATGGGTTAGCAGCCAAGGCTGGGCTGATAGCAGCAGTGGTTAATACTGTGGCTAGCAATAGTTTTACAAATTTCATGGATGTTCTCCTTAATGTTTTTTTGTTAGGACAAACCTGAATTATTCAAGGAAGATTGAGGCGATACCCTTCCAATTAGGAGATGGCAAGCCTTTACTGAAAAGGCAGTCAGACTCTGACTGGGAGCTAGATCGCTGTACCTGGCTCGGAGCTTGATCAAGTAGCATTAGTTGATGGACTAATACTTGTTTTGTCCTGATACTTTCTAAGATTCATGGCATTTAGAGATTGTTCCGGAAAATTCGATGATAAAAAATTGATTTTTTTTTACAGGTGTTTGCGGGAACAAAGCTCTATTTTTTTTGTCTGCTGCTGCGCGGAAAAATGTTTTTTCAGCAGCAAATATTTTCCCGTGGCTATTTGTTGAGAAAAGATGCTTGAATTCTGGAATCATAGGCTTTGTAGCTGTAGTAAAATGATCTGTGTGGTAGCGGGTAACGGTAAAAAAGAGGAGAGATGTATTCTCAGGCAGATCTAGGTAGGGAGAGATGATAGTAAGGTAGATTAACTCTTCACAAAAAAATGAGTTAGTGTTATCGACCATCTTTTGATACAGCACAAGTTAACTCTCGTGCTGCAAGCTCAAGCGCACACGGGAAAATTTCGTTAACTGCTGAAAGAAATTGGGATGCTGCTAGCCTGTGAGGTGACGCGAGATTTGCTGCTGAAATACGAAGAAATGGAAATGCCGATCGCTAAAGTGAGATGTTTTGATTGTCGATCGCATTCTGGTTGCTGCTAACTCAGCAGTGGCGGCAGTCGATCGGCTTAAACAAGTGAATCCGAAGTCTATTAAGTTTTTGTCCTTGCTGGCGGCGCTGGAGGGAATCGATATTGTACTGGGACTTGCAGATGTGGCGATCGCCTTTATTGCCCTTTGTAAATTGAATTAAATATATTTTTGCTGTATATGCTAATACATTCATTTAACAAAACTTTGTTAACATGAATCTTGGTTTGATATTGCCATAATTTATAAATAGTTACATCTTTATGTCAGGAAAAACCTATATATAGCAAGGATTACAGGATTCTTAAGATTTTATTCACAAATTGCATTATCAAGATGTATTTACTGCATCTAATCGTTAAATTCTATGTATTTAGTATAACTAATGGCAGCAATTACTACATAAAATAGAGGTATGATGCTCACTGCTTACGATCGACTAATAACTTTTTTTGAACGAGGAAAAAAACAATGGAGACTACAGCACAGAAGCAAGCCCCACATCAGACTGCTGAGGAAGTGAAAATTAACGATATCAACAGCTTGGAGTTTGAGCTTTGGGCTAAAGCGGTCAAACGACAGATGATTGCAGCACTCTCTAAAAAGGCCGCGATCTAACATCTCTGGGTTTTTGTGTGCAAGTGGTGTAAATTAACTTAACAAAATTGTTGTCTGCATTGTTGTCCGATCTCTATAGGGGGAGATCGAGAGAAGAGAAGGAGAGGGGGAGAGGGGGAGAGGGGGAGAGGGGGAGAAGAAAACTTTTTGCTTCTTCCTTGTTTTGAACGCACGGGTGGCCGGAAACTGGGTTTTTTTGCGGAAATACTTCTGTTGCGACGGGCAGAAATGGTAAAAAAACTGGTTTCTTTGTACCAAGACTGCGTCCGTGACTTTTCCCTCTGCCGAAGGTTTTTTGCCGGATTACCAGAAAAACATGGTTTAAAGCCTCTGCCTTAAGCGGGAGAAATTAAAACAAGACTATTCATTACTCGAATCCTCAAACTTCCAGGTAGAGGTCGCCCTCAACTGTCAACTGTCAACTGTCAACTGTCAACTGTCAAGATCGCTTATCAACCGCCGCTAGCAATCGCAGATTTCCGTCTTGAATCTGCACCGCTTTTACGGTTCCCACAGCGACTCTTTGTTGACCGTTAGCCATCGCTACTTCTATCTTAATCTTGGGGTCAGCCTGCAAGCCCAGGCGCCCCCACAACCATTTGATTTGAGTAGCAGGAAAAGAGCGGACTTCTACATCGGCAAAGGGCGGATTAACCCAGCGGGTTCCGTCGTAAAAACTGGCTACTTGTACCTGATACCAAACTTGTTCTCCGGTCAATTTTAACTCGTTTTTCGCTTCTGGTTCCAGCCACTCAGCGGGGTTGATACTGCTAATTAAAGTAGCAGAACCCATAATTTGACTTTTGTGGTCTTCTAAATTTTGGGCCACAGAAACTGCTTCCTCAAGTTTATTGACCAAATTGCGAATTCGAGTTCGAGTTTCGCTGTCAGTATCTGATTGTTGGTCGAGCCAATTCATCGCCTCGCGAGTTCCGTCTTGAGAGGCTACAATCAGGGTACCCCAAGCTTTGACATCGGCGTCAGCCGCGTTGACTCTCAAGGCGGCGTCTACGCGGTTCATGATCCGCCCGCCTTCATTTTTGAGGGTGGTGGCAATTTCGTGAGTGTTGCTGGGATCGGCTTCAAATACTTGCAAAGCTTGACTCCAGCGGCCGTCTATCAATTCTGCGAGAACTTGTTGGCTGGGACTGGCCCAAGATGCGATCGCCTGAGCACGAGTAATTTTAGCATGAAATTCGATCGTCTCTAGTTGAGCTTGGGCGACTGCGGGCCAATTCTGACCGGCTTTGGCTTTAGCTGAACGCATGACATTTAATCCGGGAGACCAAAGTCCGCTTTTTGCCAGTCGCAGCCCATTTTTATAAGTCTGGTCATTGAAGGCAAATTCTTCTAAGGAAATCGCGGTTAATTGAACTGGGTTCGGGATAAATTTGCGCGAACCAATTTGATAAATGGTAAATTGCGGTTCTAAACCAATTGTTTGGTCGATCGCCAACTGGGGGTTTTGCCCCTTAACAATTTGCTGCCAATTCGGCGCTTGTCCGGCCGCACTCGCCCAATCCAACAGCGAGATTAAATGATTTTGACTGGGGTTGTAGCGAACGACTTGTCCGTAGGGAATTTTCTTGTCGCCCCGCACGAGTTTACCGCTGACATTAAACCAAATGCCCAATTCGGGGGGCTTGCCGTCAAAGCGGCGCAGTTCTGTTAGCGGTAGCGACTGATTTGAGGCTTGATTGTTGGATCCAGAGTCATCCAAAGAAGCAATGACAAAAGATTCCGCCGGGCCTTCTATATTCACAGAACTTGCTAGCTGAAAATACTGTACGGTATCGGAATCGCGATCGGGAAGTTGCACCCGCTTGTACACGCGAAGTTCGACAATTTGACGGCAAGGATTTTTGCAAACTGTAGAAGCATTAACTGTTCTTTCCACCATCACCGGCAACAGCAAATCGGAAATAGAATTATCTGCGGATTTCTCAACAGGAAGCGGTAGGGGTTCGCCGGTGATGAATCCCAATTTGCGGATGCTGGCTTTGATTTGATCGAGAGTTTGGATGGTATCTCTGCTACCTGTAGGCAGGCGCGACCATCCGGGTACAAACTGAGATATCAATCTGTTCCCGTTGGGATCGACAATTAGCTGGTAACTCAGCCAAGCGCCACCTCCCATCAAAGCTGCACAGCCGCACAAGACGCTGAGGGCTGTCAAATTAGCTACCAGTCTTTTCCAAGGATATCTGGCGGGAGTTGGGGAACCAGGTATGGGAAGCTGGGACTCTTGAAGTTTTTTGGCGCGTCGGTTTTGGCGGCGGCGTCTTGTCGGAGAAGGAGTAACTTTGCGATTTTCTGGGGGTTTGGCTCGATTTTTTGAGGAGTTTATTTTGTGTTCCATCGTCGAAATTTTAGAATTTAGATTTTAGAATTTAGAGTTTAAATTTGGAATAGCCGATCGTACTGCCGACCTATGATATCCCAGGTATATTGGCTTTCAACGAGCGATCGGGCCCTCAGAGAGAGTTCCTGTCTTAGCTGATAATTTTCAAACAAACTGGTAATCGCCTCAACATACTCCTGAACTTCGTTTGCCCGCAAGGCCCTTGTCGGGGAAGGCCCGCCACCGACGGTTAAACCCTCCAAACCTCGATCGCTAGCAACTACAGGCGTTCCAGCCGCCATCGCCTCCAAAGTTTTATTTTTAATTCCAAAACCAATCCGCATCGGCACCACACAAACAGCAGCCTGATGCAAATATTCTGCCACCCTTTGCACCCTGCCTACTACTTGAATTCCCGGAAGTTTCCCCAAGGCGAGGACTTCGGGAACTGGCGAGGTGCCGACTAGGGTGAGGGTAGCATCGGGATACCGCTGCTGCAACTTTGGGAGTACCTGCAAACTGAGAAACCTGGCCGCGTCTATATTGGGCAAATTGTTCATGGCGCCTGCAAAGATTAAGGTGTGTCCTCCTGGATCGATCGACCGATAGGGAAATTCTGCCAAATCCACGCCGTTAGGAATCACATCAATGGGAGGGACAAAAAAATCTGCTTTCCCTCCGAGGCTGCCAGAGGACAGCAATTCTAGCAGTTGCTGCTTGTCTGTGGATGTGGTGGCGACAATACGGGAGAATTTGGTACAGTAACGTTTTTCGTAGCGGGCGAGTAGCGGTAAATTTAGTCGATCGCGCAGGGGTTTTTGGGAAGTCCCGGTGGCTAACATTTCCCTGCAAGTTCCCCAAACGGAACTGTGAATATTTGCAACTGTTAGCAGTTTTTGCCGCCATTCTGGACGCACATAAATCTCGTTAACGCTGTGCTCGCAGGTAACAGCATCACATTTGCCTGCTATGACTAAATTGTCTGCCCAATTTTGCATTGCTTGAGAGTAGCTGGAGATTACGTTCGGAGGCGTCCCGGATAACAAAAATTGACTAAATCTGTGGAATTTTCCTATTATTTCGTTCATTTTCTCATCAATCCCCTGATTGAGGGGAGGAAAGAATTCTTCCTCAATCCCCCCCTTGTTAAGGGGGGGAGGAAAGAACCCCCCCTCAGTAGTCTCCTGATTGAGTCTTAGCCCCCCCTTAGCAAGGGGGGGTTGGGGGGGTGTCTGCGGGTGGAGGAAAACTGCTAATTGTGTAACTTGTTGCCTCAATGCGTCGATTTGTGAGTCAGTGACATCTGGCGATCGCACAGTACCAAGAATTACATCATGCCGCCGGCTCAAGTATTGCAACAAATTAAATGTCCTTACCTGAGTTCCGCCGCGGCTTGGCGGATAGGGAAAAGTTGAAGAAAGCATCAAAATTCGCATGGGATGTTGAATAAATAAAGTTGCCACTGTCACGATAAAATTGATTGATAAAACCTGTTTAACAATCCTCCCACCTATGGATGAATTATCTGTTAAGGCGCTGCTCGAAGATTTGAAAAAGTCTGACGAAAGCGTGCGCGATCGGGCTACTACAGAACTCTGGCGCACTTGGTTTAACCAGAAGGGTGACTACGGGATGCAAGTTCTCAGGCGATCGCAAGTTTCCCTAGATGCAGGAGATGTTCGGCACGCTTTGGATTTGCTGACAAAACTGATTGCGGAAGCGCCGGATTTTGCTGAAGCTTGGAACCGGCGCGCCGTACTTCACTATACCCAAGGCAATTATCAAAGGTCGATCAAAGACTGCGAAACAGTCCTCCAACTAAATCCGGTGCATTTTGGGGCGTTGCACGGTCTGGGTTTGTGCTACGCTGCCCTGGGAGAATACAGAAGTGCTATTCGAGCTTTTCGTCGCGCTTTGGAAATTCAACCTTTTGCATTGGTGAATCAAAAGTTAATTCTGGAATGTACAGCTCGTTTAAATTAAAAGACATAGGGCATTGGGCATTGGGCATTGGGCATTGGGCATTGGGCATTGGGCATAGGTGGTTTCTTTCCCTGAACTCAATTGCGAATTTTTTTCGCAATCTCAATCCCAAATCTAAAATGGTTTTAATGCCGAAAATTAGTGTTTGCATTCCTACTTGCAATCGAGTGCATTTGCTGGCTAGTGCGATCGCCAGCGTGCTAGATCAAACTTATACAGATTTTGAGTTAATTGTCTGCGATGACGGTTCGACGGACACGACTGCGCTGTTGATGTCGGAATTTGTCGTAGCTTGCGGGGCTCCCAGCCATCGCCCGATTCGCTACATTCGGCACCCGCAGAATATCGGCAAAAGTAATAATATGCGATCGGGCTTTGCGGCGGCTAGGGGCGAATATTTTATCAAGTTTGACGATGACGATCGCCTGAGCGCGCAATTTCTAGAGCGGACATCTGCTATTTTGGATAAAAACCCCAACATAGATTTTGTCAGTACCGACCACTGGGTCATTGATGTCAACAACAACATTGACGAAAACCAGACACAACTGAATTCGCAGCGGTGGGGCCGCACCGAGTTGTCGGCGGGAATTATTGAAGATTTACTTGCTACAGTTTTTCTGAGGCAAAGTTTGCAAATAGGCGCAACTTTGTTTCGGCGCCGCGCGCTGGAATCTGTCGGATTTCTGCGGCCCAATTGGCAAAATTGCGAAGATAACGATTTGTTTGTGAGACTTGCGCTTGCGGGCAAAAAGTGCTATTACTTGCCCGAGCTGTTGATGGAGTATCGATTTCATGCAGGACAGCAAGGATGCGATCGGGCAATTCCCTATTTGAGCGATAAATTGCGCTATTTGACCAGCTACGAATTTGATTCCGAGAAGTTGGAAACAGTCAGGATCAAGAGGATTGCAGAAACTCAATTAGCGCTTGGTTTGCGGTTAATTGAGGTGGGTGAAACGGCAAAAGGGCGGCGGATGGTGCGAGCTGGGAAGTCGGTTTCTGAGACTAAAATGTGGGCTGCTTTGGGATTGTCGCTGCTGCCAATTGAGTGGCGGGGGAGGGCTTTTGCGGCTGTGCGGGAGTTGTTGAAACGCGAGTTGTGAAGAGAGAAGATTTCGATAGAATACCGGGCGGTTGAAACGGCGGTTGAAACGGCGGTTGAAACGGCGGTTGAAGCGGCGGTTGAAGCGGCGGTTGAAGCGGCGGTTGAAGCGGCGGTTGAAACCGCGTCTACACAGACAAAACCTGCCTCCGCAGGTTGAAGAGTGGGTAGTTAAAATCACATTTATGGAGACAAAATCTACCGAAAAAGCGGTTTTAATTCTTGATTTTCTTGAGTCCGCGGAGGCGGACATTGTTTGTGTAGACGCGGTTTCAACCGCCGAGTCTTTTATACTGACATTATACGAATGCGTCTTTCACAATACTCCTGACTCTAATTGGTCTAAATAGATAAATTCAGGAGCTTTAACTCCCGCTTCCTCTCTAATTTTAACCAGTGCAGGCGACTCAAAAAATGCCCTGGCATCTGCTGTTGATGTCCACGCGGAGAAATGAACAATTTTGTTAGGTTCATTCTCATACTTCAAAACCTGATACGAGCGCTCGCCAGCTTCTTTTCGGATATTTGCAGCATTGTCAAATACCTTTTTCCAAGCTGCATAATTTTCGACTTCATGAATAATTAAGACATATTGTATACTAATCAAACCTATTTTCCTCTCAATACACTTGATCGTGACTACCAATATCTACAAACACAGTTTTACCATCTTCCGTAAAGTAGAATAGCACCCTTTCGTCATAATCTACGGTAAAACTCCAAAAATCATTAAGTTTCCCCGACAGTTTGTGAGTTTTCAAAGTCGGATCAAATGGATCTATCGTGAACTGCTCTAATTTTTGCCAAAACCTTGCCTCTAAATCTGCATTGCCTTTAATACGCTTTTTGAAAGCACGTTTAAATGAAGAACTGAAACTGACTTCCATGATTACTCCTCTATCAGTTGTTTCAGTTCATTGATGTTGGCAGAAAATTTCAGCAAACCTTTTTGTTGTTCGACTTGCGCCGACTTAAAATTCTCAGAGATCTCCTCACGGCGTTCTTCACGGAGATATTGTTTCAACAATAGTTGAATTTCTTGCTTCTCATCAGCGGAAAGAATTTTTATAGCTTCAACTACATCACTGAAAGTCATAGTCTAAAAATCCCTATCGTGTTTATTCGATTAATCTAACATGAAAAAAGTAAACGCGGTTTCAACTGCCGAGTCTACTTCATGAACGATCGAGACATCCTGCACAGGCATAAAACCTATTTTCCTCTAATTTCAAACATTCACAGAGCAACCTAAAAACTGCTCGTACCCCTCTTTAAACTTTTGCTTTCCCTGAGTCTCGATGATGCTGCCGTGAGCGACAATCACTCGCTCAAAGTCCCAACCTAAAACCTTCTTAACTGACTCTCTCACTTTTTCTTTATCCTTTGTCGCAATTCGCTCCAGTATCGATGGACTCAAATTTTTATATCCGCCGATCGCTCTGCTCGCAAATTGTGTGATAATTGGGAAGCTCTCATCAAAGTGAAAGGCCGTGTCAGTTAAGATCAGAGTGCGGCTTGCAGCATGAAAAAATACACATTCATTGAGTGAATCAAAACCGCTTAAACTAAGGGTTCTGAATCCATCAAAAAATACATATTCTAGCCCCTTCCATAAACTATTTGCTTCACCCTGGATGGTTAGATCGATCGCCAAATCTGGTTTTTTAGCTTCCAAACCCGGTGCAGCCCAGAATTTCGCGTTTGGGTAGAGCTTTTTGAAATTGGCTGCAAACAAATAGTGATACAGATTGGGCGCTATGATGTGGCTAACGGTTCCCTGTTCGCTAAGCTGACTCACGATTGTATCATTGACTTGAATCGGAGAAATAACGACTAACTCGCGATTAGCCAGCCGAATCACGGTCATTCTCGTGCCAACGCTGAGTCCAAAGTACCGTAACGGTTGTTCGGCAACCCAAATATCTCGATCGATTTCTCTGAGCATCTCAAACCTTCAGCAGCTTGCGAAACAGAGTCAATTGTAGCGCTTTTTGACATCGCACCCTCAACGATCGCGATCGCGCTTTCCACTAAAGTAGTACATAGTGCCCGATCGCAGTTTTTCCTAAATATCGTGTTTATATTGTCTGAAATTCCGACTGTGTGGTTGCAAATTTCCCTCGTGGGAGCCTGGTTGGGCGTAATTTTGCTGGTGGCTGAAGGGTTAAATCGCTTTACTGCTGTCGGTGCCGAGGTATCGCGCAAGGTGGTTCACATCGGTACTGGAAACGTGATTTTGCTGGCTTGGTGGCTGCAAATACCCGACTGGGTGGGGATTTCGGCTGGTTTTTTGGCTGGTGCGATCGCCCTAATTTCCTACCAAGTTCCGATTTTGCCAAGTCTGAACACTATCCACCGCAAGAGTTTCGGGACTTTTTTCTATGCTGTCAGTATCAGCGTTCTCGTCGCTTGGTTTTGGCCGCTACAACATCAAGAATACGCTGCTTTGGGCATTTTAGTGATGGCTTGGGGGGACGGATTGGCCGCTGTTATTGGGCAGAAATACGGCAAACATCTTTATCGAGTTTGGGGAATGCAGAAGAGTTGGGAAGGTTCTGCAACTATGTATTTGGTGAGTTTTGCTGTTAGCAGTTTGATTTTGCTGGCTGTGCAAGGTAATATTTGGCAAACTTGGGCTGTGTCGGCTGTTGTAGCTTTGGTTGCTGCTACTTTGGAGTCGGTGTCTAAGTTGGGAATTGACAATTTGACTGTGCCAATCGGCAGCGGGGCGATCGCCTTTTTGCTCAATCAATTTTGGTAATTGGTTCGTAGTGAGGACTTCAGTCCTCATAAAACTCAAAACATCAACGTCAATCGATTTTAGATTTTAGATTTTAGATTTTAGATTTTAGAGGCGACCCCACTGATAAATTCGGGGGAAGAGAGGATTTTCGATTTTTGATTTGGGATTGATTCCACGGATAAATCACGTGGCGGGTACCACCTTTGAAAATCTTGATCATTACTACCAATTTTTAACGGCAAAACCCCAGCTAAACTTTGTTTAGCTGGGGGAAATTGAAGATATTTCAAAGTAGTTGAAAAACTTACCGTTATTGGGTGAGGCGAATGTCTTTGCCTATCTCACTAGAAATACTCCGATCGCCTTTTCATCTGTCCCATTTAGAGCCTTTGGGTGGCGTACCTTCAAAAGGCTGAACGCCAGTAGCCGGATAATCGTCATCGCTCCGTCTAAAAATCCTCGATGCAGCTTCCGAAACGTAACGCATTGCGCCTACCACAGATTTAGAAAGATTCATAAGAACCGCCTCTCTTTTCTGGCTGTTGATACTTTATAGATTAGTCTGAGTTTCTGCCCTGCGATCGCTTTAGCAATATTTGTTTGAATTACTTATTAGTCTGCAACATCGAAGCAAACTGAAGCTTTTACCAATTCAGTGTTTTGGTCGATCGCCCCAATCTCCTCATATATATTTTGCGATCGATTTGCTGAGATTGCTAAATGCGAACTTTTTAGTGATTCTACCATAATTATTTTGTACCCATCTACACAAAAACCCCTATTAGAGGGCATAAATCATAAAATATTCCGACTCTCTCTGAAATCTTAATCAAACCTTTACAAAAAGATATGGTATTTGTCACTATAATTAAATAAACAAAGTTTGTCCGGGGTTTTTTTGATGAAAACTGCGACAGAAAGCCTGCACGTCACAGGTTTTGAGGAAATCTTAGAAGATCGGGAATTGACGGTTTCTCCAGCAGATTACAGCCTGTTGACCGATCTCTACCAGCTAACGATGGCGGCTTGTTACGTCGGGGAAGGCCTCGACGATCGCCCTGCGAGTTTTGAATTGTTCGCGCGCAGGCTACCAGATGGTTTTGGTTATGCGATCGCCATGGGTTTGGCTCAGGCGATCGACTATCTAGAAAAATTGCGGTTCTCAGAGGCGCAAATTCAGGCTTTACAGTCCACCGGAATTTTTGCCGGGGCCCCCGAGCGATTTTGGGATCTACTCGCTTGGGCCCGCTTTACTGGGGATGTGTGGGCGGTACCCGAGGGGACGGCGGTATTTGCCAATGAACCTCTCTTGCGGATCGAGGCTCCTCTGTGGCAGGCTCAGTTAGTCGAAACTTATTTGTTGAATGCAATCAATTATCAAACTTTAATTGCGACGCGGGCTGCGCGGCTGCGCGATGTGGCGGGCCCGGAGGCTAAGTTGCTGGAATTCGGGACGCGCAGGGCTTTTGGGCCTCAAGCTGCTGTCTGGGCTGCTAGGGCCGCTTTGGCTGCTGGGATCGATGGTACTTCTAATGTTTTGGCTGCTTTGAAATTGGGCCGCAAACCTGTCGGTACGATCGCCCATGCTTTGGTAATGGCTGTGTCGGCTCTCGAAGGCAGCGAAGATGAGGCGTTTGCAGCATTTCACCGCTATTTTCCGGGGGCGCCGCTGTTGATCGATACTTACGATACTGTGGCGGCGGCGCGGACTTTAGCATCGCGAGTCAACAGCGGTGAAATGCCCTTGGAAGGCGTGCGGCTGGATTCGGGGGATTTGGTAAAATTGTCTCGGGAAGTGCGATCGATCCTTCCGGGCGTGCCAATTATTGCTAGCGGTGATTTGGACGAACACGAAATTGCTAGATTAAAAAGTGCGGGTGCTTGCATTGACGGTTACGGTTTGGGAACAAAGTTGGTCACCGGTTCGCCTATCAACGGTGTTTATAAGTTAGTGGAAATAGACGGAATGCCCGTGATGAAAGAGGCCAGCGGCAAGGTAACATATCCAGGGAAAAAGCAAATTTTTAGAACCATGAAAGATGGAGAAATTATCGGAGATTGTTTGGGACTGGCAGCGGACAATATTTACAATTCGGAGCATCATTTACCATTAATGCAATTGGTTGTCAAGGATGGCAAACGATTGCACGAACCCGAAAGTTTGGAGGATATCGCCAAACGAACTGCTGCTTCTGTCGCCAGTCTCCCGGCAGAAACTCGCCAATTAAATAACCCGATTTCGCCACCGATGGAAATTTCTACAGATTTGCAGACTCTCACTCAAAAAACGAAAAAGAGTCATTAGTTATTTGTGTCAACGTCAGACTAAAACTTATGAAATATCTCGCTTATAGCATCGATCAGGTACGTTGTTGGGCTTTAGCCCTCTTTATAGATATAGATAAAGAGGGCTAAAGCCCAACAACGTACCTATTTCCCCATTACCCATTCCCAATTCCCTATGCAAAGAATTGCCTTGTTTGGAACCAGTGCCGATCCACCTACTGCGGGACACAAAACAATCTTGAATTGGCTTGCTCAGCATTTTGATTGGGTAGCAGTTTGGGCGTCGGACAATCCTTTCAAGTCGCACCAAACATCCCTAGAACATCGATCGGCAATGCTGCTGTTAATGATTCAAGAAATTAATTCGCCCAGACACAACCTTTGCTTGCATCCAGAACTCAGCAGTCCGAGGACGCTAGAAACCGTGGAACAAGCAAGATTGCAGTGGCAGGATGCAGAGTTGACGATGGTAATAGGCTCGGATTTGGTGGGACAACTGCCTCGCTGGTACAAATTTGAACAGTTGTTAAAAGAAGTAGAGTTACTGATAGTACCGCGGCCTGGTTATCCGTCAGAACAGTTAGATTTGTGGCAGTTGAAGCGCATGGGTGCAGAAGTGGCGATCGCATCTTTGAACGCTCCCGATGTTTCTTCAACTTCCTATCGGGAAACAGGAGACACGGAAGCCCTGACTCCGACTATCGAAGATTACATTAATCGGGAGCATTTGTACGCATGGCACGAGGCACAAAAAAGAGCGAAGGTTGCTCATTAGCTGACTTTAAAGTAGGAGTAGATAATGTAATTTTCTCCGTCGATACCGTGCAGAACCGCTTGTTGGTGCTGTTGGTAATGCGGCAAGACGAACCGTTTATCGATTCTTGGAGTCTTCCCGGTACTTTGGTACGGCACGGAGAGTCTCTGGAAAATGCAGCTTACCGGATTTTGTCGGAAAAAATTCGAGTAGAAAATTTGTATCTGGAGCAACTGTATACTTTTGGAGAACCGGGACGCGATCCGAGAGAATTCACCAGGGGCGATCGCTATCTTTCGGTGAGTTACTTTGCTTTGGTGCGGTTTGAAGAAGCTGAATTGATTGCTGGAAGTGTAGTTGCAGGTGTCGGGCACCGCGTCGGCGGCATTGCTTGGTATCCCGTCCAACAAGTTCCGAAGCTAGCCTTCGATCACAATCAAATTCTCGAATACGGATACCGGCGACTCCGCAACAAACTTGAATACAGTCCCGTAGCTTTTGAAGTTTTGCCAGAGCTTTTTACTTTGAGCGATCTGTATCAATTGTATACTACTATTTTGGGGGAAAATTTTTCTGATTATTCTAATTTTAGAGCTCGATTGTTGAAATTGGGCTTTTTGTGCGATACCCGTGTTAAGGTTTCGCGAGGTGCAGGGCGTCCTGCTAGTTTGTACCGCTTTGATGCTGCCGCTTTTGCTCCTTTCAAAAATAAGCCCCTAGTGTTTATATAGCTGTTCCTTGGATGACCTCGCCTAAAAATAGCCGCCACCGACGCTTGCTGAGAGTCGATCGCCAAATTTTAGACTAAGGTTAAATCTCTCAGATTAATCCGTGGAGTCAATCTAAGATCTAAAATCTAAAATCTAAAATCGACTGACATTACGAGTTCAATTGAGTAATATGAGAAAACAATCTATTAAGGAGTGCAGCAGATGAAAGACCCAGATCAATGTGCTAATATTCATGAAGTTCGCGAGGAAATTGATATCATCGATCGAGAAGTGATCGATGCTTTGAGCAAGAGATTTCAATACGTCATTGCAGCAGCCAGGTTCAAAACGAGTGAAGCGAGCGTTAGAGCGCCCGATCGCTTTCAGGCTATGTTACAACAGCGACGCGAGTGGGCTTTGGAATCGGGTTTGAATCCTGATGTGGTAGAAAAACTCTACCGGGATTTGGTCAATCATTTTATTGAGGAAGAATTGAAGCGTTACAAATCTGATTCAGTTGACAGTTGACAGTTGACAGTTGACAACGACCTCTACCTAGAAGGAAGTGGATTGAAGTAATGAATCGTCTGATTTAACTTTCTCCTTAAAAGGGAGAGGCTTTCAACCAATTCTTTCTGGTAATGTTTCCCTACATTCAAGTCTAAGACTATAGGAAATTGAGTCCGCGCGAGCGGACTGCTAGCAAGATTTATTAGGTGACTTGGTAATATGAAAATTGCGATCGCACAACTCAACCCTACTATTGGTGATATCTGTGGCAACTCCAACCTAATTCTGGAGGCGGCGAAACAAGCGCAGATTGAGGGCGCAAACTTATTACTAACGCCAGAACTTTCCCTGCTGGGTTATCCGCCCCGCGATTTGTTGATGAACCCGAGTTTCATTGCAATTGCCACCGCACATTTGGAACAACTGGCGCAAGCTTTGCCACCGGAGTTAGCAGTCATTGTCGGCACTGCCGTACCTAATGCTGATGCTGTGAAACTAGGCGAGAAGTTATTATTCAACAGTGCTGTTTTGTTGCAAAATGGCGCAGTGCAACAAGTTTTTCATAAACGCTTGTTGCCTACCTATGATGTATTTGATGAAGATAGATATTTTGAACCTGGACAAAACAGTAATTATTTCACTATTGGTGAACTCAAAATTGGTGTGACAATTTGTGAGGATTTGTGGAACAATGAGGAGTTTTGGGGTAAACGCAGTTACGCGGGCGATCCTATTTCCGATTTGACAAAATTGGGCGTGGATTTAGTGGTGAATTTGTCGGCATCGCCTTATTCTGTTGGCAAGCGGGGAGTGCGATCGGCGATGTTGCAGCACAGTGTCATCCGTTCAGGAATACCGATTGTTTATGCTAATCAGGTAGGGGGAAATGATGATATTATTTTTGATGGTAGCAGTTTTGCGGTGAACCGTCAGGGGAATTTGATTCAAGTATTGGCTTCTTTTGAAACTGATTTTGCAGTGCTGGAATATGATGAAAACAAACAAGATTTGCTCGGGGGTGGGAACAGGCAAGATGCCCGTTCCACAAGTGATTTAATTTCCACAACTGATTTAAGTTTTGAACCGCCATTCGGGGATGCGGAAATTTGGGCGGCTTTGGTTTTGGGAGTCCGAGATTATGTTCGCAAATGCGGTTTTTCTAAGGTTGTACTTGGTTTGAGTGGCGGGATAGATTCGGCTTTGGTGGCGGCGATCGCCAGTTGCGCGATCGGGCCCGAAAATGTGTTAGGGGTGCTGATGCCTTCTCCTTACAGTTCGGATCATTCGGTTAATGATGCTTTGGAGTTAGCCCGAAATCTCGGAATTGCGATCGAAATGTTGCCGATCGGCGATTTGATGAAAACTTACGATCGCACTCTCGGCGATTTTTTTCTCAATACCACTTTCGGAATTGCCGAGGAAAATATCCAATCGCGCATTCGCGGCAATCTGTTGATGGCGATTTCTAATAAATTCGGACATTTGCTGCTTTCCACAGGCAATAAATCGGAAATGTCGGTGGGTTACTGCACTCTATACGGCGATATGAATGGCGGATTGGCCGTCATTTCCGATGTGCCAAAAACTCGCGTTTATTCGCTTTCTTGCTGGCTGAATGCAGGGGGATATATAGGGACTGTACTCTCATCTCCTAACAGCGAAATCATTCCAGTTAATATTATTAATAAAGCGCCGAGTGCTGAACTGAAACCGGGGCAGGTTGACCAAGATTCTTTGCCTGCTTATGATATTTTGGATGACATCTTGCAGCGGTTGATAGAACATCACGAATCTGCCCAACAAATTATCGCGGCGGGACACGATGAAGCCGTGGTTAAGCGTGTAGTAAAATTAGTCAGGCAATCGGAGTTTAAACGGCGACAAGCAGCCCCGGGCTTGAAAATTAGCGATCGAGCTTTTGGTACCGGTTGGCGGATGCCGATCGCCAAATCTTCCTCTTATGAAACGCATCATTAAACGCAAAATGGTTAACATCGGCGGTACTTTCGGCTTCGATTTTCTTCTGGGAACTCCCGGAAGCGATACTATGAGAGGATTTGCAGGGAATGACACTATTCAAGGTTTGGCGGGGAATGACCTGATTTTTGGCGATCGCGACAATGACTCGATCGCCGGAAACGAAGGCGCCGATACGCTGTTTGGAGGTCAAGGAAGCGATACAATCTATGGAGGACAAGGTGAAGATGCGATTAATGGCGATCGGGGGAACGATTTACTAATCGGCGGCGATGGCAAAGATATCTTGACAGGAGGCGCGGGCGATGATTTATTTGTGTTTGAAAGCACCTCTGCTGCATCTACTGTCACCCAAGCCGATGTTATTACAGATTTTGGCAGCGGCAATGATAAAATTGTCTTGACAGAAGGCATCAAGTTTAGCGATTTGAATATTTCTGTTTCTGAGAACCAAACTGTGATGCAAAATAAAAATTCTGGTAACTATTTAGGAGTAGTTTCAGGAAGATTTAATTTGACTGAATCAAACTTTATCTCAATGTTTGGTGGGATAGATATGGGTCAACTTTTACCAGTTTCTGTAAATGCGATTTTGGGCGATCGGGCGATCGGGCTGGAAGTGGCAAAAACTCCCCAAGAACAAGCAATTGGCTTAATGTTTCGCACAGAATTGCCCGATGACAGGGGAATGCTTTTCGCGATCGCCCCCCCGCGCAATGTGCGTTTCTGGATGAGAAACGTGCAAATCGAGCTCGATATGATTTTTCTGCGCGAAGGGGTAGTGCAGGCGATAATTCCCAACGTACCGCCCTGTTTCAGCGACACCTGCCCCAACTACGGCCCCGATGTTCCCGTTGACGGAGTGATCGAGCTCAAAGGCGGTAGGGCGGCCCAGTTGGGACTCAAAGTGGGCGATCGAATTCCAAATTTGCCCTAAAAGGTATAGCCCTTCTCAGATAGGTTCGCGGACGTTGTTGGGCTTGGGCTCTCTTTGTTTAAGCGGTTATATAAGCTGTCAGTCATACCTCATCTTTCTGATAAATGCTATATATGATATCATGTCTGTTTGATTCGGAATTGTATGATGTTAAATTTTGTAGGGGCGGGTTCACCAACAATAATTGCCCATAATCTACAATCTCATAAACCCGCCCCCGCCCATGCTATCGGACATGATATGATTCTGTAAAAACATTCAACATTTTTGCATCCAATGAATCCTATTGAATTAACAATAATCCCCAATCAAACTCAAGACGGTTTAGCCTACCAACATTTACGCTTACGAATTACTACTCAAGACGGTATTATTATACCAGATGATTTACAAGGTTTGAAAATCCCTCAAAATGTTCAATTCAGCCAAGGAATTGTCATTGAAGGTAGAGGAGCAATTTGGCTGTACGGGTATTTAGTGCACGAATGCCATCCTGCTGCTTGGGTTGGATGTTACGATCCGCGACTAGAAGGCGCCGTGGTAGTAGCAACTCATAAGCACGAAGTATCAGTGGGACAAATAATCAAATTGAACTTACCAACTTAGTAATTTGGTTCGTAGTGAGGACTTCAGTCCGCATCCATAGAAGGACTAAAGTCCTCACTACAAACAAATTGTACAACGTTATTCGATAAAACTTTTCAAAATACCGATAATTTTGCCAGGATTGCCCACAAAATACTCATTGATATCGATCGATATAGTTTGTTCTTCTAGCTGCATAAATTTCCAGAGACTTCCCGTTGTCACAACTCCGTAAACCTTCTTAATTTCATTGCCTTTTTGTTGGTTAAACAATTGAGCTGCGATCGTTTCAGCCATACATTGAGCCAAACCAGATTCTATATTATCATTTTTGGCTTCGACTAAAGCAATAACCGGCGCTTCGATAATTAACTGTTCCGGCGATTGGCTAATCAGGAAATCGCAAAATCCGTTTAAACCTCTCAGGCTATCTACCGTAAAATCTTTACCGGAAAATAAAGCTATTCGATTGTCAAATTGTTTTCTGAGTTCAATCAAAATTGGCGCTACAGCGGTTCTCAGAAAGATGAGGTACGTTGTTGGGCTTCAGCCCTCTTAATTTAAGGGTTATATAAGCTGTCAGTCATACCTCATCTTTTTGAGAAAGGCTATACAATCATTTCCGATCGAGATTTGTCCGAGTTAATCGCCAGAGCTAACGGAATATTGTACTCTAGGGTTTCTGATAAAAACTGGCTGTAGGTAGCTTCTGGAATCTCTGCAAACAGTCCGAATTGCTCGCAAAAAGTTATTCCAAATTCTGACTTGATTTGTTCGAGCCTAAATTGGCTGTAGGGCATTGAAAAGACCCTCTAATAAAATAGAGTGGTAAAATTATATTTTATCACGCGATCGCCCAAAAAACCTTTAATTTTAATTAATATTTATCCTTTCACTTTCACAGGCAAAACGATCGCAAACTCAGTGCCAACTCCAGACTGGGACTTCGCCTCGATAGTGCCGCCATGTTTTTCTACCACAATCTGATGGGCAATTGCCAACCCCAATCCCGTTCCTTTCCCGACAGCTTTTGTCGTGAACAAATGGTCGAATATCTGTTTTTTTACTTCTTCTGGCATCCCGGTTCCGTTATCAGCAATTTGAATTATAATATAATCTTCCCCAATTAAATTAGTGCAAATCGTGATGCGGTTGGGATTGACAGCAATTTCGTGAAAAGTGCGTCCAATATTTAACTCTTCTAAGGCATCGATCGCATTGGCAAGTAAGTTCATAAAAACTTGATTTAATTGACCGGGAAAACATTCAATTTTAGGGATATTACCGTATTTAGCTATCACTTCAATCTGCGGGCGATTTTCGTTAGCTTTTAGACGGTGTTTCAAAATCAAAATAGCGCTATCAATGCCGTCGTGAATATTAAAAGGAACTTTGTAGTCTTTATCGCCTCGGGAGAATGTACGCAAACTGGTGCTGATGCTGGAAATGCGATCGCACCCGACTTGCATGGAATTAATCATCTTCGGTAAATCTTCCAAGAGATAATCGATATCTATCTCTTCGGCATGGTTCGCAATTTCCGATTTGGGTGCATCAGAGCGATACAATTCTAAGTGTTCTATTACATCCCCGAAACTTCTTTTAGCTTCACTTAAATTGCCCGAAATAAACCCAATCGGATTGTTAATTTCGTGGGCGACTCCGGCAACTAAATTACCTAAAGCCGACATTTTCTCATTTTGTACGAGTTGCAGTTGCGTTTGTTGTAAGTCTTTTAAAGTTTGTTCGAGGCGCTGATTTTGCTCTTGCAAAAGTTCCTGTGCTCGCTTACGCTCGGTGGCATCAACACCCAAACCAATAATCCCGATCCTCTCGCCATCGGATTTTTTTAACTGCACTTTTGTGACTTCTAAATAGTGCAGTTTGCCGTCCACAAACATTAGAGTTTCGTTGGAGTAATGTGGCGAATCTTGGGCAAGACAGGCTGCATCTGAAACCAGGCAATTCGCTGCATTTTCTCCGAGTATATCTTTGTAATGTTCGACAGCTAGTAAAGCGGAGAGAGGCACACCGATATCTTGACAAAAAGTGTTGTTGAAAAAGTGTACTTTTCCATGAGGATTAACCATCCAAATCCAAATCGGAGCGACATCAAGAATCGCTTGCAGCATTTGTTTTTGCTCGGCAAGCTGAACTTCTGTTCGGCTGACTTTTGTTAGCATTCGCTCTAATTTTTGGCTGTAATCCTGAGAATTTTTATATAGCAGAGCATTTGACAAACTGATGGCTGCTTGAGAACACAGGAGATTGAGATATTGCAGCCGATCGCGCGTAAAAACTCTTGCAGTTAACAGATTCTCTAGATACAAAATGCCGACTAACTTGTCTCGATCGAGAATCGGCAAACACGACAGGCTCTGCGGTTGGTATTTGAGGATGTAGGAGTCGGACTCCCAATCACATTGTTGAGGAATGTCCCGCAAAATCACAGGTTTTAACAATTCTTTAACGCAATCAACAATGTTTAGGGGCAGGATATCGCTGTTTTTATCGAGTGTTGCGGATGATAAGTCGATCGCTCGATCGACACCCAAATTGTCGATCGCTCTTGCAGCAGCAATTTCCCATTGATTGCCGTTTTGCAAAATCAGCACTCCTTTGTCAACGCCTGTATTTCTCATCGCCAGTTGTATCAGTTTGGCAATTAGTTGATCGAGATCTCTTTCACTAGAAAGCGCTTGACAAGCTTTTAGCAGAGTTGAAAAATTCCCAAAATCTGAGACTGTCGCCGACACAGACGGATTCATCAATGAAGGTACAGATTGATTTTGTTTGACAGGTATCGCGAAGGTTGCTAATGAATCTGTAGCGAGTTTAGCAGGCTGCAAAATCGCTGACAACAATTGAGGATAGCATTTTTCTAATTCATCAATTTTGGCTCGATCTCCCCAGCGCAGATAGCAATCATAGGTGTCTATCATGTAGACTGTAGCAATTTTTTCTCTTCCCAATGACAGGTAAAACTTAGCAGCGAGTTCGCAAGCAAGAGCTTCTTCATTCAAAAAATCGTTAGCTTTAGCTCCGGCAATAGCTCGATCGTAAAGTTCCATTGCTTCTGTAGTCTTCCCAAAAACGCGAAGCCATTCTGCTTCAACCAGATCTAATTTGTGCTGGTGACTATTCGGGTTACGCTGCGCGAATTCTTTGAGGTTTTTTTGAATTACAAAAACACGTTTTAGGATTTGTTTTCGCTTTGTCGGTGCGGCATCTTCATAGATTGCTAAATCTGCCAGCGCATCGTAAAATTCGTGCATCATAGTTACTAGCATTACAACACAACTTTCCCATGAATCTTGTTGGTATCTCCCTGTCTAACTACTTCGGATTGCGGCTGGAATTTATTGCCGATCCGGCGTCTATTTGTGCTAAGATTTATTCCGTTTTATCTGGCAGGTTACTATAAATAAAACTTCCCAGATAGGAATCTTTCATATATTTTAAAATAACTGACCTCCTTTCGATTTCGTCCTGGAATATCTGTTTGCTTGATGACTATTTCGAGCGATGCAATTAACTGTCACGCGATGCAACTCGACGATCGCATTCTGGCACAACCGCCTCGCAGAAGTCCACAACAAATCGGTAACTGCGGGCGTAGGTTTTTATACTGCGGGCAGGAATTGCGCCCGGAATATCTAGATTTTTGGTCGTTTCGCGCCGATCGGGAAACTACAAGAGTTTGCTACAGGCGGGTTAGCGGTTTCAATCGCCCACAGCCCCGAAAGCGGTTCGATAAATCGGTGTAAAATTCGCGATCGGGCGATCTCCAGGCATTACCGCAGTCAAATGTACTGCATCTATTGTTGCATCCATATTGGCTGACCCCAAGCCAGGAATTAAGTTGAAAATAGTTAGTGTATCTATCTTAGGGCATAAACAGCATAATTTTCGAGCTTTCGAGCTAAAATTCTACTGATCTACTACGGAATAGTATTTTATACTGGGACGATCGGGATTAGAGTTAATTACTTACGTATAAGTTTCTGCGGTTAATATTAAATGCCTTATATGAACGCAAAACACTGGTGTCTTGCGTATTAATGCGCCAATGCAGTGTGCCTAAAAATACTTGTTAATGTTCAGTAAATCTAATATATGAGAATTGGAAATTGGGCATTGGGCATCGGCCAAAGAGGGCATCGGGAATTGGTTGTTATTAATTATCACCAACAACCAACAAATAACAACCAACAAATAACAACCAACAAATAACAACCAACAAATAACAACTGACAAATAACAACTGACAACTGACTACTAAGAGGGCGGGCACGGGGGCACCGCCCCTACTAACTACTGACTACTGACTACTGACTACTGACTACTGACTACTGACTACTTTCGCCCGAGCAACAAATAAGTCATCATTTCTCCTTTACCTTTAATTTCAACAGCACCGCGCATTTTAAAGGAAAAATTATCTTTCAAACGCTCATAAACCGCAGCAGTCACCTGAATTTCTCCCGGAATACCGTTTGATTCCATCCGGTGAGCAACATTCACTGTATCCCCCCACAAATCGTAACTAAATTTAGTTAAACCAATGACTCCCGCCACCACCCCACCAATATTTATCCCAATGCGGAGACTAAAAGTTTGATTGTGTTTGAGATTGAAGCTAGCGAGAGCAGCTTGCATATCGAGTGCCATTTGGGCGATCGCCTCTGCGTGATTTTCTTGCGGTTGGGGCAAACCGCCGACTACCATGTAAGCATCACCAATAGTTTTGATTTTCTCTAAACCGTGCTCTAACGATAACCGATCGAATTGACTAAAAATTTGATTGAGAACTTTCACCGTTTCTGCCGCACTTTTTTGAGATGCAAAATTTGTAAATCCCACCAAATCAGCGAATAAAACGCTGACATCCGAAAAGCTGTCAGCAATTATGCTTTGTCCTTCCTGCAAGCGATCGGCAATCGGTTTAGGCAAAATATTTAAGAGCAATTCTTCAATTTCTTCTTTCTGAAATTTGGTTGTTTCCAAGAGCAACCGCGTTTCAATTTCTGCCTCTTCCCGAGAAGCAATTTCCCGCTGCAACATCTGATTTTTAT
This sequence comes from Microcoleus sp. PH2017_28_MFU_U_A, assembly GCF_020738035.1. NCBI lineage: Bacteria > Bacillati > Cyanobacteriota > Cyanophyceae > Oscillatoriales > Microcoleaceae > Microcoleus > Microcoleus sp. PH2017_28_MFU_U_A. The sequence continues at coordinate 25,034 of NZ_JAEQCX010000062.1, read as the reverse complement.
GCGTAAGTTGCAGTTCTAATTCCCGCAGCCGCAATTGATTTTCAACCCTAGCTAGCACTTCTACTGCTTCAAAAGGTTTAATAATGTAATCCACCCCGCCAATATTAAAGGCTTTCACCTTATGAGAAACTTCTACCAAAGCACTCAGAAAAATAATGGGAATGCCGCGAGTGCGATCGCTAGCTTTCAAGCGACTGCAAACTTCATAGCCATCGATCCCAGGCATCATAATATCTAGCAAAATTAAGTCAGGTTGAGTCAACTCCACAGCTTCGAGTCCCCGTTGGCCGCTAGATGCAAGTCGTACTTCATAGCCTTTTTTCGACAAGATTCGCTCCAGTAAACTTAAATTGTTAAGAGTGTCGTCAATAATTAAAATACTGCCCCTGAATTTTTCAAAAGATAGTTGATTCATCAGCTTGCTAGGAAGTTAGTTAAACTTATAGCCTTTCTCAGAAAGATGAGGTACTCATGGGCATCGGGGATAGGGCATCGGGCATCGGGCATACCTCACTTTTTTGAGAACCGCTATAAGATTGGTTTAAATTCAAAACTTACGCACGGTGCATCGAAATCTTTTTTTTCATGAAACTACTTGTTGAAGCAGGGAGAAAGAGCGATTGGCCCTATTTTTGATGTACGAATGCCTCCTTGACTCAAATGTATACTAATTTGTCAGGCACAACAAAAGCTTTGCCAAAAACTTCATGTTGTGGGTAAATTCGATCGCCCTCCATGTAGATTGATTGACTGGTAAGTTGATTGACTGCTTGGTACCCGTTTTGAAAACAAACATATCGCACTATTCCCACCGCTGTTGCAATTTACACTACACTCATGGACTTACTGGCACAGTTGGCGGGGCTAATTTTCCCGAAATTCTTAGTATAGCTGGATTTAAAAGTACGATCGACATGGCGGGCGATCGAGAAATGGGCGTGATTTTTTCGTCATATCATCCCTGAGTCTCTGGTGCCACATTTTATTAAGAAATAATACAATAATTTTACACATGGGGAAACTCGGGAAGGGAGCAAGTCAAACCATGCGATTAGCGATCGGATCGAGTACAATTTTGATAAGATTTAAGATTCAGAAAAAATTTGCTATTGTCCGTCGGGGTAACAACAATGAGCGATCGACCAATCATTCTCGGTATTGTCGGAGACAGCGCAGCAGGCAAAACCACCCTGACGCGGGGAATTGCCCAAGTATTGGGGCCAGAAAATGTCACTGTGATTTGCACAGACGACTATCATAGGTATGACAGACAGCAGCGCGCCGAAATCGGGCTCACAGCACTGCATCCCGACTGCAATTACCTCGACATCATGCAGCAGCACCTCAGCCTGCTGCGTACAGGTCAAGCAATTCTCAAACCCATATACAACCACCACTCAGGTACATTCGATCCCCCGGAATACATCAAGCCAGAAAAATTTGTAATAGTTGAAGGTTTGCTGGGTTACTCAACCCGAACCATCCGCGATTCTTACGATGTCAAAGTGTATCTTGCTCCCCCAGAAGAGTTGCGAACTCAGTGGAAAGTTAAGCGCGATATTATGAAGCGCGGTTATACTGAAGAACAGGTACTTGCAGAAATGGAAAAGCGGGAACCGGATTCAGAAAATTATATTCGCCCCCAGCGCAAATTTGCCGATGTTGTAGTTAGTTTTTACCCGCCAGAAGCCGACAAAGAATCAAATTTGAGCGTGCGTTTAGTCCTGAGACCAACAATTCCTCACCCTGATTTTACTGAGATTTTAGCTCAAGGCAGCGATAGTTTTAAACCGGCCATTCGTTTGGGACTCGATCGCGATATGGGGAAACCAGTAGATGTTTTAGAAGTAGACTCCCACGCTACGAGCGAACAAGTAAACGAACTGGAAAAGATTTTGTGCAACGAAATGCCCCACCTGCGGGGATTTTGCAGTGCCCAAGGCAACCCGGAAATTGGCAAACTAATCGGCACAACTGGCGAAGTTTTGCAAAGTTACCCGCTAGCTTTGACGCAGTTGCTAGTTGCATATCACATGATGAAAGCAATTCATGTGTATTAGTTAGTTGTTAGTTGTTAGTTGGCAGTTGGCAGTTGGCAGTTGGCAGTTGGCAGTTGGCAGTTGGCAGTTGGCAGTTGTTGGTTGTTAGTTATTATTGCCATAACCAATAACCAATAACCAATAACCAATAACCAATAACCAATAACTAATGTGAGGGCAAAGTCTGATTAACTGTCGCCAATTGCTGAACTTGCAGCGATACTGGCAACTGACTTTGAGGTGCGGGAACCATTTCGCCTCGGAAGTCGAGGAGAGTGACGAGCAGCAGGTAGGCAACTGCTAGGATTACAGAAATGACGCCGGTGATAATAGCAATAATTTTTGAACGTTCCATATTCAGAAAAATTTAAGTGCAGCTAATCTTAGTTTAACATTAAATGGAGCAATTATTAAGAGACTTATGCAATACAATATAATCAGGTGCTACTTATTTTTATGACGAAAATGGAACCTGTTATAGATGCGCCAACTTCCACCCAGATGCCAGGGGCTACCCCAGTGGTGCAAACATTCGATCTGGGGAAGTTCTACCGTACTGGCTTCTGGATGAACGAAAAGATTGAATCGCTCAAAAATTGCACTCTGACTGTCTCTGAGGGGGAAACTTTCGGGCTGTTAGGGCAGAATGGAGCGGGGAAAACTACGCTGCTGAAGACTTTGCTGGGGATAGTGCGGCCGACTTCTGGCAGGGCGCTGTTGTTGGGGAAGCCTTTGGGCGATCGCACTGTGAAGCAACGAGTCGGCTATTTGCCAGAAAATCCCTATTTTTACGATTATCTCACGGGCTGGGAATTTTTGCAATTTGCGGCGGGCTTATTTCAAATCCCCCCCTCGATTCAGCGGCAGCGAATTCCGCATTTACTAGATTTAGTTGGGCTAGCTCAATCGGCGGCAATTAAAAAACAGTTGCGCCAGTATTCTAAGGGAATGCTGCAACGGATCGGCATGGCTCAAGCTTTGATTAACAATCCCGATGTAGTATTTTTGGATGAGCCGATGTCTGGTTTAGATCCGATGGGGCGCTATCAGATGCGGGAGATAATTTTATCGCTGAAAAATCAAGGGAAAACGATTTTTTTTAATTCGCACGTACTCTCGGATGTGGAGAAGATTTGCGATCGGGTGGCAATTTTGGCTCGCGGTGAGTTAATCTGTGTTGGTGCGATCGATGAACTTTTGGGTAATACTAAAACTTACCGAGTTCAAGGTAAGGGTGGCCATTTGAATATTCTGCAAAAATGGATACCGGATATGGAAGTTGATAATGATTTATGGTACGGTCATTTGCAGGGACATCCGAAGGACTTTATTGCAAATTTGAGTGCGATGGGAGGGCAGCTAATTGGGATGAATTTGGCTAAGCCTTCTTTGGAAGAGTTTTTTATTCAGCAACTGCAAGAAAGAGGTATTTATTCGAGCAGTTGAAATAGGGATATTTGTTGAAAACGGCTACCGCCGAGGCCAGATCCGATCGATGGACAGGATGAAAACCCTGCCAAGAATAACTTGCTTGTTTTTCTTGGCATCAACCGCCCGAGTTAGGTGATGTTAGACAGGCCATGCAATCGCAGTTTGACCTTAGAATCCCCGCGCTTTTACGTGCCCGGAGTATGTCCGCGACGGAACCAAGCGAATATATTAAAATCTCCCTGCATTTTCTGCAATTCTTGTTGGTGCTGCTTGGCTGTAGCATAATACCACTGGCAATAAAGCTCAAATTCTTGACGGTATTTAACTTCGTCATAAAACTCACGGACAACTTGATGTCTCTGAAAAATTTCAGCCGTTGGAGTCGGTTCTGGGACAATGTTTTGTAGCTCGTGGGGCAACATAATTGTTTGGGGGCGACTGTGGCAAATATTTGGTGTGATTACTTTAAGTTAACACATTAAATCCTCGAATTTTAGATTTGGGATTTTAGAATTTATAAGATTTATAAAAAATCGTGCGTTGAGTTGGTTTATTCAGAGATTGTCGTGCTGGTGCGTCGCTGGGTAGATTTTTAGGATCGCAAATTAAATAATTTACAGAAGTTCGTGGGATGGGCGGGACGCCCGTCCTCTCTGGACGGGCGGGACGCCCATCCCACAATAATCATCATCAATATTGTTGCATTGATTGTTCTTGCTTGATATTAGTTAAAATTCTGCAATCCCAAATCCAAAATCCAGAATCTAAAATCCATTAAAGCCATCCCCGCAGGCGATATACGATTAAGCCGATGTATTCTTTTAGAGCTTTAGTAGATTGGTGTAGATAATAGGTATCCGGCAATAAGTCGAGGGCGAATGCTAGCCCGTTGCTTTGAGATGTGGCGATATCCTGCTGGGTTATCTGAAAATCTGTTGGTGCTGGGATTACTTTTATTCCCTGGCGCTGAAAAATCAAGAGGGATCGAGTCATGTGCATCGCCGATGTCACTAGCAAAACGGGCTTTTTGATGTTTTTTGCGTCTAAGATTTGCCGCACGTTGACGGCATTTTGATAGGTGTTGTGGGAATCGGGATCTTGCAGAATTGCTGATGCCGGTATGCCCATTGTTTGGGCAATTTCTGCCATATCTGCCGATTCGGGAGAGCCCTCACCTTTCCAATCTACTCTACCGCCACTGAGCACTAACAGGGGAGCTTTGCCTTGACGGTAAAGTCGGGAAGCGTATATTATACGATCGCCCGCTTCCCCCAATTCTACCCAAGGGCGGGGCGCTAGTCCTGCTTTCACACCGCCACCCAACACGATAATCGCTTCAGCTTGAGGGAACTCGGCGGTTGGTAAATTTTGCCATTCGAGCGATCGCACTAACGATTTTGACACCCAACCGCTACTCCCAAGCAGTAAAATAATTAGAGCCCCAGCCATTGGTGCTGCCGCCCATTTGGGATGCTTCCAAAGCACGATTAAAGCCGCCATCATTAACAGGCAACTGAACCCCAAAGGATAAATAAACAGCGGTAAAAGTTTAGACAGAAATACAAACATTCAGGAAGTAATTAAAATTGCTCGTTAGCGGGAATTCGGAATTCGGAATTGGGCATTGGGCATTGGGCATTGGGAATTGGTAGAGTTATTGCCAAGATTTTATTAATAAGAAAACCACAGATTAAAGGCAGATGTACCGAGATAAACGCAGATATGGCTTTTCTCAAAAAGATGAGGTATGACTGACAGCTTATATAACCACTAAACTCAGATAAACTCAGAGGGCTAAAGCCCAACAACGTACTTCATCTTTCTGAGAACCGCTATATTTTTAAAATAGGCAAGCTTGGGAGTGGCAGGGATCTGCTAACTATTTTGGTCTAAAAGTTTAATTTTTATGATTGAGTTTTGAAGTTTACACTGTTAAAATTAAAGCTCAAAACTCAATACTAAAAACAAATCGGTGCTAGCGACGATCCTCAGGCTCTGATAGCCAGTCAAAGAATGAAGTAGGCTCACGCCGGGAGGTTTTGTATTTATGCCCGTCTACTTCCACGACTTCTTTATTGAGGATAGCATCCGAGGTTTTCTCCTTGGAACGTGTATTCGGGTTGAGTAGTAGTTCATTGTGCCACCAAGCAACCATTAAGCCTGCTGCCACGCCGCCGAGGACACCAAGGCCAATACTCACGGGCAGACTACATCCTACTAAGCGAAACCCAACGGTAAACAACACGAACCAGATCAGCGCGGGGTTAAACCCCTTGGAGTCTCCGTTAAATTTTGCCATGAGCTGCAAGTTATTTTTGTAATAATACAGAAAGATATTGACAATATTAGCAGAGAATGAAATTCATCGCGGGCGATCGCACTCCAACTACTTCCCACAAATCAAATTTAATTGTACATCTAAGTCTTGTGCGGTATCTACAACGTTTAGAGAAATTTGCTCTAATTGTGTAAAAGGTTCTGCTTCTGCTTGCTGCGAGGTCAATAGTTCTGCTGTGGCGTCGGCAATATCGCCTCTGCGCTGTTGCAGTCGTTGTCGCAATACTGCCATTGGTGCGGTGCAGTAAACGATTTGCAGGGGCAAGCCGTGGGATTGAGCCAGATTCATCGCATCGGTTCTCCAGTTTTGGCGATCGAACTTAGCATCTAAAATCACATCCCAACCTCGGTCAGCCAGCATTATCCCCAACTCTAACAATCTACCATAAGTCCGTGCCGTCATCTCATCCGAGTACAAATCTTGACCACCGCGTTCATTTAAAGGAATTCCCCCTAAATGTTTGCGAACAGCATCGGATCTAATGTGAATCGCCCCAGTGTGGCGGGCCAAATATCGAGCCGCTGTACTTTTCCCAGAACCAGACAAACCAGACATCAAAGTTAACTTTCCCGAGCGCGGCTTTGTGTATTCCCAAGCCAGTTTGTAGTAATGAGCGGCACTCTGTGAAATCTGTGCTTTTTCATTAGTAGAAACCGCTTCATCGTCCAACATTAACGAAGTTACTTTTGCTCTCACATAAGCTTGACGGCTCAAATACAGCGGCAGCACTTGCAGTCCTTCCCAATCGCCTGTTTGTTCGACGTAAGTATTGAGAAAAACATTTCCTAAATCTCTGCGCCCCCGCGATTCCAAATCCATGACGGTGAAAGCAATATCGTACATGACATCCACAAAGCGAAAATGCTCGTTAAATTCAATGCAGTCAAACAGCAATATTTTATCTTGCCACCAAGCGATGTTCCGCAAGTGCAAATCTCCGTGACACTCGCGAATTTTATTGTTAGCAATCCGTCGCTCGAACAAGTCTTGATTTTCATCAAAAAACGCATCAGTATAATCTTTAGTTTCCCGATATTGACTCGCAGTCTGCGGCCCGCCGATATATTTTTGGGAAATCCGGTAGTTGTTATCTATTGCTGTACGAATCTGAGTGACTTCGCCAAATTTGCGAATGTAGCTATTACTAACTGCCCTGCTGTGAAACCTAGCAACTTCGCGCCCTAAGTCTGCCATAATTTGCTCGGTCAATAGTCCGTGTTCCAACAAACTGAGCAACAGTGAATCTTGAGGAAACTGCCGCATTTTAAGCGCGTATTCTACAGCAACTTGGGTGGGATTTACATCTGGTGAATTACTGCCAAATTGAAACGCATCGCCACTTTGAATAATTGGCAAAACTTCGAGATAAATTTCCGGTGCTGTGCGTCGGTTCATTTCCAATTCTTGGATGCAGAAATGCTGCCGTTTCTCCACAGTCGAATAGTCCAAAAAGCCAAAATCGACTGGCTTCTTGATTTTGTAAGTATAATCTCCAGTCAGCAGGACAAAGGAAATGTGAGTCTGAATTAGTTGCACTGGTTCTGTCACCCCGTGCGGGTAAAACCCGGGCTGCAACATCTGCTGAATCAGAGGTGGGAGACAAGTCATATCGATTTTGGATTTTAGATTTTAGATTTTGGATTGAGGATTTTTAGATTGGGGATTGGGGATTTTTAGATTGGGGATTGGGGATTGGGGATTGAGGATTTGGATTTGGGGATGCAAGGATATTGACTTTCATCCGATTTATTATAGAGTTGATAGTTAGTGTAAACCAAAAATTAGTGATGACAGAAAACAATCAAGAATCCGGTTCCGTAGATGTGTTTGGCGTGGGCAATGCCCTTGTAGACATCCTAGCATTAGTCGAAGATGATTTTGTGGTCAAGCACGGGCTGAATCGCGGCGCGATGACGCTGATGAATTCGGAAACACAGGGGGGAATTTTGCACGATTTGGAACACAATTCGCTGCAAATGCGATCGGGGGGTTCTGCGGCAAATACGATGATTGGTTTGGCTCAGAGTGGCGGTAAAGGCTATTATTCGGGGAAGGTTGCTAAGGATACTAACGGCGAATTTTACCGCCAAGATTTGCTGGAGGCTGGGATTGATTTTAATGTGCATCCTGCTACTGAGTCGAATGGGCCCACGGGTACTTGTGTCGTGCTGACTACGCCGGATGCGGAACGCACGCTGTGTACTAATTTGGGGGTTTCTACTACTCTGGCGGCGACTGATATTGATGTCGATCGCCTGTCTCATTGCAAGTACAGTTATGTTGAGGGCTATCTTTGGGATGCGACCGAGCCCAGAAAGGCTAGTATTGAGACGATGGAACAGTCTAAGCGTCTGGGTGTGAAGGTGGCTTTTACTTTTTCGGATGGCTTTTTGGTCGATCGATTTGCGGATGATTTTCACAAGGTGGTTTCGGAATATTGCGATGTCATTTTTTGCAACTCTGACGAAGTTCGGAGCTTTTTCAAGGAGGAATCTCTGGAAGAGTGCGCTCGCAAGATGAGCGAGATTTCGGATTTGGCTTTTATCACAAATGGGGACAAAGGCTGCATGGTGGTGGAAAACAAACAGATTGTAGATGTGGCTGGATTTCCCGTAAAGGCGATCGATACTGTGGGTGCTGGCGATGCTTTTGCAGGCGGTGTTTTGTTTGGAATTACTAATGGTTTGAGCGCTGAAAAAGCGGCTCGTTGGGGCAATTATTTGGCTTCAATGGTGGTGCAGATTCACGGCCCTCGTCTTGAGGGTTCTCAGGCTCATTTGCTGAACCAGGTGATTTCTGGTTAGTAGTTGAAAATGGCGATCGCACTTTTTGTCGTAAGGGGCGATCGCCTGTGGAACTAATCGGATACAAATACATTAATCTACTACTTCAAAGGACAAGGAGAAGTTACCTAAAACGTTCTGTCAGAGTGAAAACAGTTTTATGGTGGAAAGTAGCGATAAATATCTTTCCGGTGAAGCACCCTGGCAAAAGTAACAGTTTCGCCATCAAAATAAAAACCTATTCGATAGTCACCAATCCGAAGCTGATAGGCATTATCATCCCCTTTCAATTTTTTCAAGTTAATAATTGCCTGTAATATCAAGTCCGGTCGATTAACATAACAAAAATTGTTCGTAGTGTGGACTTTAGTCCGCAGTATGTTGCGGACTAAAGTCCACACTACGAACCTTCAATGGGAAATGGGAATAAGCTACCTTATCGACACCCATCGCACCCGACACGATCGCCTTTTTTGTGTAGTACAATATAGTTATATTCGTGGTACACGCGTAACTATAACCGCATCATGCCATGTCACAGCCAAAGTCCCCAAAACCCAAAATGGCGACAATCCGCGAGATTTACGATCGCATTTTATGGGATAGTCGTTTAGACCATCGTGCCTTTAGCCTTGGTTTTAGCGATCGCATTTCTGGTAATATGCGGGAAAAGCCTTTGTCAGAATGGGCAGTCGATGGCGATATTCCCTGGCATCGGATTCGTTATGTTAAATGTGGGGAAACAATTGTTTGGGATCGCGATCGGCTGGTAGACTTGTTTACTACTGGAGAATTACCAGTCGCGGCATGGGTTGTCGCCACGGAAAATATAGAATCGGCAAACCAGCAACTGCAAATCGATCCTCAACAATCAAATCCCACCTTTGTGAAAGACTTCCCGACTAGATCTATTTACCAATACAATCAACAAAATTGGCAAGCCAGGAATTTGCCCTTAGAGTCGGTAACGATAACCAGATTAAAAATTGTCAGTTATAACGTATTATCAGATCTCTACGAGTCAGAACTTACCGAGACAGCCCAGCGAATTCCGATAATTATAGAGCATCTGCGTCAGTGTGATGCCGATATTATCGCCCTTCAAGAAGTAACACCGCGTTTATTAGAAAAATTATTAGCTGAGGATTGGGTTCAGGCTTATCATATCTCCGAATCTCCCCAAGGCGAAACGCTGGAATGGCACGGTTTATTAGTGCTATCGCGATTGCCATTTACTTTAGTAGAATATCGCTACTCGCCACGGAAGCGGGTATTAGTAGGAAAGTGGTTGCTGAATAGTAAAACTCTCAATGTCGCCGCCGTCCATTTCACCAGCGATTACAATAAAAATTCTGAAAAAGTCAGGTATAAGCAACTTAATATCTTGCTAGAATACCTAAACTCACAGCCGGGAGATTGTCTAATTGTTGGCGATTTCAATGCCAAAGACAACGAACCAGCAGAGATATTAACGACAAACAATTTTATCGATCTTTGGCAAACACTGCATCCCGAAGATCCGGGATACACTTTCCATCCCCAGGCTAATCCTTTGGCAGCATTAATGAGTCTAACTGGACTTGCGGGACGGTTAGATAGGATGATGTTACGGAGTCAGAACCGAGATTGGATATCTCGTCAAATAGAATTATTTGCCTGCAATCCCATACCAGATACAGAAGGAAAAATCTATCCCTCAGATCATTTTGGTCTCCTCACCCAACTAGAATCCATCACCTGTTTGCAAACCATCTCACCTGTCTATAAAAGTGCAGTTGTCATCATTCCACCGGATGACATTTTACCTGCAATTCAAAGTATTCGCCGCCGTTGCGATCGGCAATTTCATCGTTGGATGCCTCATATCAATATAATATATGGTTTTCTGCCAGAATCATATTTTTCAGAAGCAGCAGCAGCCATTACCCAAGCACTGACAAAACTAGAACCATTTACTATAACTTTATCAAACTTTGAAACTTTCACGCACTCTTCTAGCTGTACGGCATGGTTAAATCCGATTCCTCAACCTGCCGATCCACTGCATCAATTACAAGCAATACTTCAACAAATATTTCCGCAATGTGATGAACAAAGTAGCAAATCAGCTAACGGATTCACACCCCATTTAACTGTAGGTCAATTTGACACAACCGAAGTCGCCAAAACCGAACTTTCCCAATGGCATCCAGTCAAATTTCAAGTAGACTCGATCGCCCTAATTAGCCGTCGCGATAACGAACCATTCGAGATTAGATATCGGATACCTTTAAAATCGGCAACTCCCCCAGAAAATCCCGGCGCAAAAACAGGAGAAAATGAGTCTAACTTATCACTAATACAAATAATCAACCAACTCGATCCAAAACTAAGCCAAACACAGACACTGCATCAAGAACTAATTCAGTCGATCGTCACCCAAGCCTGTCAAGAATGTTTAGGCTACCAACCATTATTACAGCAAATTGGATCGGCGCGGATCGGCATACAAAGCAGCCACAGCGATTTAGATTTACTTTGTATAATTCCTGCCCCTTTAACAGGAGAAACATTCCTCAAACAGGTACAAACTAGATTAGCAGGATTGTGCTATTGCTCCCAACTGGTAAAATCGGGGAGAGTACCAGTATTGAGAATGGAAATAGAAGGAGTGGCAGTCGATTTACTCTCTGCCACAACCCTCGGACAATTCCAGATAATTGAACCATTATCTCAAGAGGCTAGACCATTTTTTGATGCCGTCAGTTGGAGTGCCGTAGTAGGTGCTTTGGAAGCGGATTTAATGGTAGATACAGTCAGCCAACATTTGTCCTGGGATTTATTTATAAACTTGTTAAGGGCGGTGCGAACCTGGGCGAAAGCACGTCAGATTCACGGTAATGCTTGGGGATTTCTCGGTAATTTTTCTTGGGCATTACTGACAGCTTGGAGTTCTATTCATAGCGAACACTTAAACCTAGATATATTACTTGCTCATTTTTTCCAAATCCTCAGCCAACACGATTGGACTCAACCAATAGCATTAACTGAAGCCGGAACACAGTATCAAGTACAAAAATCGCGGGAATGGTTGCCTGTAATTACATCGATCGCACCTTGTCAAAACAGTACCAGAAATGTCACGCGATCGACCGCAGAAATATTGCGCCGCGAATTGGGTCGCGGTGCAGAAATTGCGTCGGAAGTATTGGCGGGAAATACCACTTGGACAACTCTATTTGAGTCCGTTGATTTACTGGAACAATCAAATGCGTTTTTAGTATTGACGGTAAGTAGTGCAGAAGTTGGTAATTTAGAAAAATGCGGCGGCTGGATTGAAGGTCACATAATTGGATTAGCGATCGATTTAGAGCAAAAACTAAATATTTCTGTCAGACCTTGGCCTGGAATTCGGAGAAGGCAAAATCTAGTTAGTGTCGTGCTAGGTATCATCTGTAATATAGATGAAGATTCTGGTGCGATCGCCCAAATTAGCAATGAGTTTATCGATCGGTTCAATGCTGCTAACGATTGTAGCAGTATCTTGCAGATCGAGTTGTGCGATCGCGACTCATATCATGTCCAGTCGGGTTGGTCACATTGTACCTCATCTACCTGAGAAAGGCTACAGAACCCATTTGACATCTTTTCTTGAACAAGAAAGGCAGATCGATCGGTCGTCTGGTGTAACTCAATGGTAAAATTGTAATTCAACTGTAGCGCTCCGATGAATTTGCATCCTACATTCCCAAATAAAAACTCAAATTAGCGCCTCCACCGAGTCACTAACCTACCAGCGTTATCTGCGCCTAGCAGTTTTTAAAGAAATGGATTTACCAAAATTTTTATGAATATAAAATGGTCGATAAAAAACTTATTTCGATCGCAGAACTTCTGGATAATTGTGCTAGTTGTGGCCATCTCTAGGATTGTCTTAAATTCGCAGCTTGACGAGTGGATTGGTGTAGCGCCACCTTCAGCAGCAATCGAACGTCTCGCCACCGCCACCACCATGACGCGGGAAGCGCAACAAATTTTCTACCGGCAAACTCCAACCATCGAACCCAAGCAAACCTTCTTTAAAATCTGTCAAACAAAAGAAAAGGTGAAGGATACCTTAATTATCTTTGGGTGCTATTTCACCAACGGTAAATCGGGCAAAATCGCGATTCAGTCGGTTACAGACGATCGATTTCAAGGCGTGATGGAAGTGACAGCAGCCCATGAAATGCTCCATGCCGCTTACACTCGCCTCAGTCCATCGGATCGCGACAAGCTAACACCCCAACTCAAACAAGCTGCTTTGCAAATCAAAAACGATCGCTTGTCTAGCATATTGAAGCAATACCAGCAAAAGGATATAGCTTTGTATGTTAACGAATTGCACTCGTATCTGGGGACAGAACTCGGCTATCTCGGCGATGTCGAACTCGAACAATACTATCAGCGTTACTTTCGCGATCGCCAACAAGTGGTAAAGTTAGCCGATCTGTCTCAAGAGATCGTGCGAAAATTAGATGAGAAATCCCAGCAACTCAAACCTGAAATTGAGACCTTAGAAGCAAGTCTCGCACAAACCAAGCAAACAATCAAAGAGCACAATCTCGAACTCGGATCGAAGAAACGCAATCTAGATGCGTTGCAATTGGATTTAATGCGTTTTAAGGAACAAGCTGAAGAATCTTACCGACAGGGTAACGGCTCTCCAGAAAAGGTGTTTCAGTTTGAACAAAAAAAATCTGATTACAATCAAAAAGTGCAAGAATTTAACGATGGAGTGCGCGAACAGCAGGAGCGCGTTGCTGCTTTTCAAGAGCAATTCGATATTTACAAGCAGAAAGTGAATGATTACAATGCAATTGCTCGTGAAGAAAAAGCCCTCTTCGACGATCTCAAAGCTACCCCACCAGTCAAGCTCGAAGCCCCAGCCGGCCATGATTCCCATCTTGTTTAATAACTTACACAAGTTTGTGGGATGGGCGTCCCGCCCGTCTTTTCGGGACGGGCGGGACGCCCATCCCACAAGAACAATAAAAACTGTAAGTTATTTAATTTTCATTCCTTATTAGGTACGTTGTTGCGCTTCAGCGCTCTTTGCTAATCTTAGGAAAGAGCGCTAAAGCGCAACTACATACCTTGACCTATTGGTAGTTTTATATATCCTATCCTGACAGGAGGGTTTTATTGCAGTCACACAAATTAGGTACGTTGTTGCGCTTGGGCACTCTTTGCAAATATTAGGAAAGAGCGCTGAAGCGCAACTACATACCTTAGCCTATTAGTAGTTGTATATATCCTATCCAGAAAGGACGGTTTTATTGTAGTCAGAGAAATTAGGTACGTAGTTGCGCTTGGGCGCTCTTTACAAATATTAGGAAAGAGCGCTGAAGCGCAACTACATACCTTGGCCTAAAACTTTTATTATAATACCAACGGAAGTGTCACCACACAAGTTGTACCAATACCAACTTCACTGGTAATCTCAATACTACCTTGATGCAAGTCAACGCACTTTTTAACCACGATCAATCCCAATCCCGTACCAGGGATAGTTCGGACATTCTTACCTCGGTGAAATGGCTCAAACAACTGCTTTATATCTTCTGGAAAAATGCCAATTCCTCGATCGCAAACCTGGAGTAGCACCTGATGCAACTGAAACTCTAAACCAAGATGCACATTACCTCCCTTAGGCGAATACTTAATCGCATTGGATAATACGTTGGACAGAATCGATCGCAACAATTTTTCATCCAAGCAAACGGGAATTGGATTTCCTTCACAGGTAAAGGTGATGGTATACTGACTGCCAGCGCTGAGCCGCATTTCTTCCACAAATTGTTCGCAAAATTTGTCCAAAACCAAAAATTTTGGATTAAATTCTAGTTTCCCAGTTTCGGCGCGATTGATGGTTAAAATATCGTCGAGCAATTGCACCATATTCCTTACAGAATCCTGAATTCGGTGCAGGTTTCTCAGTCGCTTTTGGGAGTCATTCCATTCGTCTGGGCTGTTTTCTAGAATTTGAGCTGCTGCTAAAGCCGTACTGAGTGGAGTGCGAAATTCATGGGATGCCATTGAAAAAAAACGGGTTTTCAGAATACTCAGTTCTTTTTCGCGCTCCAGGGCTAACCGAATTTCGTCCAGTCGTTTTCGTTCGGTGATGTCACGAGTATTGACGATAATTTGTGTGGTGGCTGCATTGTTTATAAAAGGCTGGCTAATCGCTTCCAAGGTTCGCCAAGAATTATCTTTGTGCCGATAGCGGAATTCAATGGGACGGTTGAGTTCTGCACTTTGCCAAGTATTGGTGAGACTTTGATAAGTAGTGGTAAAATCATCTGGGTGAATTGGCTCAAATATTTTTTTCCCCACGAGTTCAGATACTAAATACCCTAAGACTTTTTCCACAGAAGGACTGACATAGCCGATCGTACCATCTGTATCTAGAATCATAATGATGTCTAGAGCATTTTCAATGAGCGATCGAAACCGTTCTTCGCTATGTCGCAGGGCTTGTTCTGCTTGTTTTCGTTCGGTGGTGTCTCGCTGGATGGCGATCCAGTGAGTATACCAACCCGTGCGATCGCCAACAGGAACAATACTAAATTCATTCCAATATTCGGAGCCATTTTTCCGATAATTAATCACTTCAACGGTGACAGATTCCCAACGCGAAAGTGCTATCCGAATTTTGTCTAATTCTGTGCTATCGGTTTTTTTACCCTGCAAAATCCGGGGTGTTTTACCCAAAACTTCTTCTAGGCTATATCCTGTAATCTGGGTAAATGCTTCATTGACATAGATGATGCGAAGACCAACTTCATCGATCGCTTCCGCTTCGGTAATTACGACGCCATCATTTGTGTTAACAACAACTGATTGGAGGAGTCGCACCTGTTCTTCCTGTTGCTTTTGTTCGGTAATGTCGGCAATCACTGCGACAATGCCCTCAATCTGATTCTCACTATTCTTTAAAGGAGCAGCGGAGAAGATAATGTCGATCGCACTTCCGTCTTTTTTGTGGCGGCGCAGTTCGACACTATATGTGATTCCTTGCAGGAGATTGCTGCGGAGAGTGGAATAATTTTCTAATGGATCGTCGATAAAAATTGGGTTGGGATGGTTGATGACTTCTGCTTCAGTCCAACCAAACATCTGTTCGGCGGCAGGATTCCAAATTTTGACGTACCCTTCTATATCCAGCGTGAAGATAGCGCGAGGAGAGGCGCTAATCAGGGTTTTTAGGGTGTGGTTGGTGTGGCGCAGTTCTACTTCGGTGCGCTGTCGTTCGCCAATTTCGTCTCGTAGAGCGACGTTGGCTTCAGCTAATTCTTCGGTACGTTGTTGGACGCGCTGTTCTAGTTCGGCGTTGAGTTGTTGAAGCTGTTGGTATAATTCTGACTGTTGAATGGCGATCGCCACCTGCGTCGCTAGTTGCTGCATTAACTCCAATTCCCAGGTTTCCCAGATGCGCGGGCGATCGCACTGGTGAGCAATCAATAACCCCCAAAGATAGGGTACAGAAGGATTCCCCTCAACCTGCCGATTTTCTTGGATGATGGGGACAACCAATTTTGCTATGACTCCAAATTGTTGAAGAAAATCAGTCAGACAATTTTCGAGATCGGCTTCTTCAAGATTGGCAATGAGGCGGGTTTTCCCCAGAGAATAAGCCTCATGGTACTCGCTGGGAAAGACTTCTGCTGGGAAGGATTTTCCTAAAATGACGGGGTAAGGGGGTAAAACGGCTTCGTTAATGGCGCTACCCGTTCCGTCTGGCCACAGGCGGTAAATGAGAACGCGATCGGCTTCCAGAAAGCGTTGCACATCTGCTACCGTGGTTTCTAGCACGTGGTCTAAATCCAGGGATTGTCGGATGTGTTGAGCAATTTGATTGACTAACCGTTCGCGATCGGTTTGTTGGCGCAGCACCCCTTCGGCTGTTTGTCGTCGGGCTACTTCCTGTTTGAAGCAGGGGCAAATTACTACCACAACTAAAACGCCGATCGCAACTAGAAAAATGTTACTTAGCATAGAAAATGGTTGGATAATTCCTATGAAAATCAGGATGCCACCAACAGACAACAACAATGCTACAACCATGCTAACCAGTATCAGCCAGATCAAGAGCTTGGATCGAACCTAGTCTGGAAACTACCATATTTAAACCAGTATTGCTTGAGGTTGTGACAAGGCGTATGCAAACTGGCTTTGGCACGATATAGAATGACTTGACGGTGATCGCCCATCCAAATTTTGTCGATCGGCTGAACCGAGATTAATGTTCCTCCTAAAGCCGTAATCGACTCGGTAAATCGCTCAATAGCGCTATAGTCTATAGTTTCAAAGATGTAAAAATTGCCAGAACAAATTAAATGACGGCTGCGAATCCAGCATTGCAACTTTTTTTGGGCTTGTGGTGGCAACATTCTAATATGATTGAGTATCAATACTTCGGACAGTTTTAGGTGCTAATCGAGTACATGAAACCTAGGCTGGATCTATTGTGAACTATTTTTTCCAAGTTTGTTTTTAATGGCAACGCAGAAAAAAAATTAAAAATTGCAGGGCTGGTACTGTCCAACTTACAGAGGCTTTAAAAAAACTGTCTTAAGTATTGGAGTATAGAGAATCATGGCCGATCGAAAAAACGTGATGAGGATTTCAAATTAAATTTCTCCAGCTAGTTTATCAATAGAGTTGGCATTCTCCAGAATTGGGCATCCTCCAATTCTGGAGATGTTTACGGCTCTCAAGATGAGGAAATACCAGTTATCCCAAATTATACAGTAACAACAGTAGGTTGATTGTAGAATATCGACCCAAAGATGTAGATTGTACAATTATTTTGACAAACTGATATAATCTCAATTTCTATCCAATTGTTGCTAGAAATTTAGAGATAGCTGAATCTAATTAGAGAAGCCAGAAAAACCCTCTAAATATGACTTAAATCCATCTATTAAACTTCTTGTTTTTGTTGGATTTAGAGAATCTCAGTGATGCTGACAATTTTGCCAGAGGTGCGATTGATCCGCTGAATTTGCGGACTCATATTGTCTCCTGCCACAATGTATGTCGTGTTACTGAGGCGCCGAGGTCTGTCGAATTTCGACCCTGTTACCACAATTTTGAACATTTTTTCGGTTGCGACATAAGCGCCTCCTCGACTGGTTGAGGGCTTGATGGCGTTAGCGCTGTTGGTAGCAACGGCGTAGACTAACTGAGAAGCTTTGACGGCACTGTCGATTTGGGCGAAACCCCGATCGAGCAGCGACATCCGATTGTAACCTACTTGCTTGGTATTTGCTTCGCTGCTTCTGCCTCGGTAATAGGGAACAACGTTTTCACCAAAAGCGGTTTGATACTCGTCGCTGTCGATATAGGAGTCAATTTCGGCACCGTAGCCTTGCTCAACACAGCGGATAATGTGTTCAGAAATTTCTGTTTGATCTTGTGGTGCACGACCTAGCAGGTGCAGGAAATTGAGTTCTACAAATCGATAGGGAGCGCACTTTTGAAAATAGCGAGTGCTATAAAAATCAGATTTAGCAACCAATCGGACAAATTCACGCACGGAGATGCTGCGATCGCACAATTGAGATTCCGCAGTTACCAAGCGCTCGCTTTCCATCACGTGGGGATTGCCCAAAACCTGCTTGTAGACGGCGCGAATCACAGCTTGCACCTCATCTACACCGCTGGTTGGCCACAGTTCACATTTTGTCGAATCTGCCATTGCAATTAATCTCCTTTACAGATAATAGTTGGTAGTAGCTGAAATCTTGCACCATTTTCAGCAACAGGCTCTCCGGCCTGTTCCACAAAGAGTGGATTTCTTGTGGAACAGACCGGAGAGCCTGTTCGTAAAAGGTTAATTGAGAATGGTTCAATATGTCAGCAATACACGGCTTATATCAATTCCAGTTGTACCGGAATGATTGTTGATTTTTGATGATTGATTGTTGATTGTTGATTGAAGCAAAGCTCCGAATTCTCATTACAAGCCCCGAATAATTCTTCAATCTAAAATCTAAAATCTAAAATCTAAAATCTAAAATTGATCGACTTTCAACTAGACAGGGGTGATACTAGCGATCGTCCCACCTTGTTTGTGAATCCGTTGATAGGTTTCGGATAGCTCGTTAAACGACACCAGGTAAACTTGGTTGCTGCGGCGAAACTTGGAAATCCGATTCACCACATTGGCGCGATAGCCGGTAACTTCAATGCGATAGACTTTTCCGTTTTCATCCGATCCAGCGCCATGACGAGTCCGAGCGCTACCGGATGGATTGCGGAATGTCGATCCGCTGCTGGCTGGAGAAATTACGGCGGTTGGCGTGCCCTGAATTACTAGGGAATTCAAACGCGGACTCTTACCAGCCAGATTTCCCTTCAAGCTGCTGCTACAAGCACCTCGCACCAACTCGAAGGTATGGGTAAACTGCACCATGCTTTGACAAGCTTCGGTTTTGTATCCCCGGATGTAGGGAACAATGTCATCTCCAAAAGTATTCTGGTATTCATCGCTATCGAGATAAGAATCGATCTCAGCCTCAAAGCCCTTGGTATCCAGAATGGTACTTTTGCTCCGCATTTCTTCGAGATCCAGCGGAGGGCGACCAAGTAGATGTCTGAAGTTGAGTTCGATCGCCCGATAGCGAGCACAACTATCGAAAAATCGCGATCGATACAAGTCAGACTTTGCAACCCGACGCACAAACTCCCGTACCGTCAGTTCATCGCGTTTAAACTGCGACTCACAAACGGTGAGGCGTTCGCTCTCCATGACGTAGGCATTTCCCAAAACTTGTCGGTATACTGCCTGAATGATGGTTTCAAGGTCTTCATTGGAGTTACCTGTAACCCGCTCTATTGGTGGGGTTTCATCAAACAGGCTCACTCCCAATCTTGAAGCTGGTCCAAAAGCCATTTAACACTAATCTCCCAAATTAACTATCAAGTGGGTGGGAGAATTGACCCCATCCAAGTGCCGATCCCACCTACAATTACATATAACAAGTAAAGAAATGAGTCAGAAAATGGTAAAGAAATCGGAAAGATTCTCAATAAGTAATAAATCGTGATTTTTGGCAATATTTGTTAAGAAAGCTTTGGCCAATGGTTTCTGAGCTTCCCTTGGGTCAAAACTTGTTGACATCTCGATCGCAAATCGGTAAAATTTGGGGCCCAAATGCGAATAAGATGTTGAGGAGCCAGCATGGCGATCGCCCTAGCCCTATTGGTATTAGAGCGCTCTGGTTCGCTAACTCAATCTTGTCTAAAAGTCAATAAGTGGCTTTGTACTTTCCCCCAGCCTCTTGATTATGAGGATTCTCTTGGTTGAAGACGATCTGCGCCTTGCAGAAACGTTGGCAGAAGCCTTGACAGACCAGCGCTATGTTGTTGATATAGTTACCGATGGGGAATCTGGATGGCATCAAGCAAAGATGCTCAACTATGATTTGCTGCTGCTAGATTTGATGTTACCAGAACTTGATGGAATTAGTCTCTGCCATCGATTGCGATCGCACGGCTATACTATGCCTGTCCTGATGATCACAGCCCGTGACACCCTCAGTGATGAAATTAATGGGCTTGATGCTGGGGCTGATGATTATGTAGTCAAACCCGTGGACTTGCAAAAACTATTTGCTCGGATTCGAGCCTTATTGCGTCGAGGTAGTAGCACTTCTGGGCCGATTTTAGAATGGGAAGAAATTCGCCTCAACCCCAGTACCTATGAAGTTAGCTATAGATACACCCCACTCCATCTCACGCCCAAAGAATACGCGCTTCTGGAACTTCTGTTGCGAAATGGTCGCCGTGTTCTCAGTCGAAGTGTCATGATCGAACACGTCTGGTCGTTGGAATCTCCTCCAGAAGAAAATACTGTCAAGGTTCACATCAGAGGTTTGCGTCAAAAACTCAAAGCTGCGGGAGCTGCTGAAGATTTAATTGAGACAGTTCACAGTATGGGCTATCGCCTGAAGCAATCAGATTCCCCTGTAAATGCGGTCAGTAACTCTAGGCTCAAGCCACTGAGCTTGTAAGAAATTGCCACCTATACTGATACAGCCTATTCCAGATTCATGAAGTACAGTAGCAGATATATTGTGTGCTGTTAATTTGTAGGGTGCGTCGCTCCGATATCTTGGATAATTTGCTGATTGACTGGTGGCGACGCACCTTACTTACGACAAGATTGTGTGTACCACATCTACATAGAATATGCTTTATTATTTCGGGTTGATTCGTCTTTGTATTTCATCTTCCTTCTTTCTTCCTTCTTGGTTCTTACTGCTGTCATACTTCGATTTTTACCCGATATTCTTAAAGTTTAGACTGCCGATTTTGCGAGCAAGTATTTAGCCCGATCGACCTCTTGTCCGCTGCCTTCTACGATTAGTAAAACACTGCCCTGAGAAATCTGCTGCTGATAGGCTTTAGCTTGCTCTGAAGTCAGCCCCAATCCAATTAAAGCTCCCATCAATCCACCCGCAGCCGTGCCAATTCCGCCACTCAACAGCGTAAAGCCGATCGCCCCAGACAGCAATACTTGACCCACACCGGGAAGGGCAAGGAGTCCCACTCCTAACAGTAGCCCGGTGGCACCCCCCACCAAATTGCCCAGAAACATTCCTTTTTTCAGACCAGTTGCAGTGCCTGCGATCGCTCCAAACGACTCTGAGGGAAGGTTTAAAGAATTTTGCTGTTCCTCGCACCTTTGCCCCAGCAAGAACACCTGCGCTAGCGGAAAGCCTGAAAACACCAGACAATCCAGAGCCTGTCCTGCGTCTTCACGGCTAGAAAAGGTTCCGAGGACTTGTCGCTGCTGGCTCAAAATCGTATTAAACATGGTTTATTTCTGATAAATTAATTATTTTCTGTATCTTTAACTACTATTTAACACATTTTTTGAAAAAGCAAGCATGAAAAAAGCTGATTGTCAGCAAAAGTTGACAAAAAAGAGATCGTGGCTGAACTTCAACCCGCGATCTCTTAGTCTGCGGAGGCAGACTTCGTATGACAAGAAGCGGTTTCAACCGCCGAATCATTCCAAATGATGCCGAATCATGCTAACTAACGGCGAGGCGCATACATAATCACCAAAACGCCCAGCAAAGCAATCCACCCTCCGAGTAAATCGTACTTATCAGGAGCAATGCGATCGACAATCCAGCCCCACAGAATTGACAACACAATAAACACACCCCCGTAAGCCGCATATGCTCGCCCAAAAGTAGCCGGTTGCAGCGTTGGCACCACTCCGTAAACCCCTAAAATAACCATCCCAATTACGGCTAACCAAGGGCTTTTGCCTTCGCGCAACCACAGCCAAAATAAATAGCCACCGCCAATTTCGCATACTCCAGCTAACACAAAAAGCAACAAAGATTGAATCATTATTTTTTCCAGGAATCGCTCAAAGTTGCAGGTTCTTCGATTGTCAAAGCAGCTTCGTTTTCTTCGCCTGTGCGAATGCGAACTGTTCGGCTTACCGGAATCACAAACAATTTGCCATCTCCGACAGTTCCTGTTTTCGCCGTTGTCACAATCGTATCGACAACCGCATCAACCATATCGTCGTTCACGACAATTTCAATTCTGACTTTCGGCAGAAAGTCAACCGTAAAAGGTTTGCCTTCCATATCTAAGAGTCCCAAAAAAGCAAGCGGTTTCCCTTTTTGCCGTCCGAATCCTTTTGCGCCTGTGACAGTCATTCCTTGAATACCAAGTTTGACTAAGGCTTCCTTGATGGAATCCAATTTAGCAGGCTGGATAATCGCAAGAACTAATTGCATAGATTTCAATTACCAAATATCTTGGGTATAGCATCCCCCGCCCTCAATCGGCAGCTAAGAGGGCGGGCACGGGGGCACCGCCCCTACCACAGGTCAACTGTTTAACTATGGAGATTTAGATGCAGAGGTGTTATCGCGCAGGGGATGATTAATATCCGACGGCAAAAACAGAGGTTTGCCTTTGATCAAGCTGTCTCCAATCAGGTAAGCAAATCCGGCAAAAAAGAAGGCAACAGAAATGCCGATCGCAGTCATAGAATTAGTTTTGGCATTACCAGTTCCAGTCAAACCGTAGTAAAAAATGCCACAAACCATAAGTAAATTCGTGACCAAACCTAAAACGGGAATCACAACAGTTTTGATTGGGTTGTGTTCCTCATCTAGCAAATGCTCTAGGGTAGCAACTAACGTTACTCCACAGGTAATTCCGTAGAGCATAAACGTGCCAATATTAGACACTAACGTAACGATCGTCACGTTATCCACACTCTGCACCGCATAAGCCCCAATCAAAGCGGAAAGTCCAGTTAGAAAGTAAATTCCGATGTGAGGCGTATTGTAACGCCCGTGTAAAAAGCCGAATACGGCGGGTAATTCCCGATCGCTCCCCATGGCATAACTGATCCGAACACCCGTTGACAGCGACGATAGCGCTGTCCCGATCAATGCCATGACGACTGTGCTGGCGATCGTAATTTGCAGCAGAAATCCGTTACCAAATAGTAGCGTATCTCCCAAAATTTTCGCGATATCGCCGATCGGCGCACCCGACGATAATGCAGCGGCAAATCCCGTTACAGTTTTGCCATCAACAGTTGCAGTATATTGGTCGCCAATGAAAAAATTAGCCGCGAAATACTCGAAGAAATAACAGATACAAGCCTGAATAAATAAAGAGAGAATAACACCGCGAGGAATATCGCGCTGAGGATTAATGGCCTCACCAGCCATCGCTGTTGCCGATTCAAATCCGACAAGTAACAGAATTGCGATCGTCGCTTGGTAAATCAATCCCGATAAATCATGAGGCATCACAACGCTAAAAGCATTTGCGTGTTCATAATTCACATTCGGATGACCTAATCGGTAAACAATCATCAACAATCCCAGGAAGGTGAGAGAGCTAATTTGCACAATATTGATGATGATATTAATCAGCGTAGAACCGGTAACGCCCTGGAGGGCAATAAAGCCCACCAGCCCAGTGAAGATAAAGCAAATTAAGGTTTTGCTGAACCAATCCGCTGCAAAATCAGGGTTAAACAACTGCCCGATGTAAACGACAAGCGTTCCCATAAAGCTAATCATGATGCCGGGGTACACCCAGTAGTACAAATGTGCAGCCCAGCCGGTTACAAACTTTGCCAAACGCGCCAAACGAAAGTGTTTGTGTTCCTGTTTCGCTAAGATTGCTGCTTCTGCATAGTAATAGGAACTGCCGGCACCTGCTTCGGGGTAAGCTTTAGAAAGCGTTGCATAACAGCTTGCTGTCAGCAGGGCGATCGCAGTTGCTAGGGCGATCGCAGCCCACATATTTTTAGCAGAATCCGGCGGGGCTTGCAATTGGTAAGTCGTCCACAGAAAAGCGCCCGGTGCAATCAGCGCCATCGCGTTAATCGTAATGCCTACCAGTCCTAGGGTAGGCTTGAATTCTCCATTAGAGTTTGTCATGGGTTTTTTTTGAGCTTTGAAATTGTCGATCCCGTCCTAAGCCTGCGAAGGAATGAATCTGAGGCCACGGAGGAAATTGCTTTTGGTCATTGTGAGCTCTGAGATCGGGTGCATCTGGTTTTTGAAGAGGGCGAAGCATGACCGCATATAAGTTATTACTTATAATCCCATATTGACGGAGGTCATGCTATAGCCCATACAAACATATTTGCTTGCATTGAGATGCACCCGTGAGATCTGCGATCGTTTGGATTTAACTTCTTGTTTAAACGGGAATAGTTTATAAATCCGTATATAAAAATACAATAGATGCCTATAAGTCCGATCGGGACTTAAAAAATTTTCAAGCCCAAACATAGCTTAAATGGTTCTCCTGAGTTTGTAGTGATAAGCAAACCGCATATCCTTGACGAAGAGGGGAGCACAGAATCGCGAACAATTGTGCCTAATACCGTATCCACCATAAACCCAGGAGAGCCGCTTAAACCTGCTGTGAGTCAAATCCGGTAGCATCGGAATTATTAGCCGAAATCAGGAGACGGCTTGGCCTTAATCCCTACAGTATTATTTTTAGTAGGGACTAAGGCCAAGCCGTCTCCTCTATATCATTCCGGTGCAGCCGGAATTGATATGAGCCGTGTCCCTACAGTATTATTTTTAGTAGGGACTAAGGCCAAGCCGTCTCCTCTATATCATTCCGGTGCAGCCGGAATTGATATGAGTCAAATACGTGACCATTAGACTTCTCCGAAAAAGCCTGTCAAGAACAGGCATCTTGCCTGTTCCACAAGAATTATGGGAGATATCTATTATCTTGCAGCCAACCGACAAATCGATTCAGATATAGCTCTTCTAAAAGCTATAGCAGTTGACAGTTACAAAGTACCGCTCGTAAAAACATGGACAAAGCTACCCAAAAGTAGTCAATGTTAGACATCTACGTTAGTAATTTTAGTCCACAGTCCTAAAACTACAGGAATAA
>NZ_JAEQCX010000061.1:0-38103 GCF_020738035.1 Microcoleus sp. PH2017_28_MFU_U_A | reverse complement strand
AAAGCCTCAAATGATTGCAGAGCAATTATTTGAGGTTTTGAGAATTCTGAATTCTTTTGAAATTAAATCCGATCGAATATCTGCGGAATGTGGGTTATATTGCCGCCTTAGAAGTTCGCACCCGCGATGCCTTTCCTCAAGATTGGGCTCAGACGCAAAATAATCTGGCTGTTGCCTACAGTAAAAGAATCAGGGGAGAGAAAGCACAGAATATCGAAATGGCGATTCGGTATTACACTGCCACCTTAGAAGTTTACACCCGCGAAGCCTTTGCCGAATATTGGGCAACGATACAAAATAATCTGGCAAATGCCTACCGTGAAAGAATCAGGGGAGAGAAAGCACAGAATATCGAAATGGCGATTCGGTATTATACTGCCGCCTTAGAAGTTCGCACCCGCGATGTCTTTCCTGAATATTGGGCAACGACACAAAATAATCTGGCACTTGCCTACGGTGACAGAATCAGGGGAGAGAAAGCAGATAATATCGAACTGGCGATCGCATCTTACACCACCGCACTAGAAGTTTACAGCCGCGAAGCCTTTCCCGAACAATGGGCTCAGACGCAAAATAATCTGGCAAATGCCTACAGTAACAGAATTAAGGGAGAGAAAGCAGAGAACATCGAACTGGCGATCGCATCTTACACCAATGCTTTAGAAGTTTACACCCGCGATGCCTTTCCCGAACAATGGGCTCAGACGCAAAATAATCTGGCTGCTGCCTACAGTAACAGAATCAGGGGAAAGAAAGCACAGAATATCGAAATGGCGATCCTTTATTTCCGAAATGCACTCGAAGTCGACACCCACGAAGCTTTTCCGCAAAGTTATGCTCAAACATTATGGAATTTGGGGCTTGCCTATCGAAAAGTTCCCAACTTGCGGCAAGCCCACGATACTTTTGCTGATGCTATTAACACCGTAGAATTTATGAGGAGTGAGATTCATTCTGGAGATGAAAGCAAGCAGAAATTAGCCGAAGAATGGAATGAACTTTATCGAAATATGGTGGAAGTTTGCATAGAACTAAAAAACTACACAGCAGCCATAGAATACGCGGAACGCAGCAAAGCCCGCAACTTAGTCGAACTCCTTGCCACCCGCGACCTCTACCCCAAAGGTGACATTCCCGAAACCGTGATCAACGAACTCTCGCGCCTGCGTCGAGAAATTGATGCCGAACAGCGACGACTCGAAATCGAACCGACAAATCCTAACAGCAACGGCGGCACGATATCGGGAGAACGCAGCCCCCAAATCGACAACCTACAAACCACCATTCGCGTTCAAACCAATCTAACCCAATTACGGCAACAACTAGATGAATTGATGACCCGCGAAATCAAACCCATCGACCCCGACTTCGCACTCACCCAAGAAGTTAAAGGCATCTCCTACAGCGAGATTCAATCCCTCACAGCCGAAAACACCGCTATCCTTCAGTGGTACATTACAAGCGACAGACTTCTTACTTTCATCATCACCCCAGAATCACCAACTCCTACAGTCTGGCAATCTTCAAAAGCCGACTTTAAAGCCTTGGAAAATTTGGCTAACGAGTATCTGAAAGACTACCAAGAAAACAAAACTCAATGGCAGAAAAACCTCGCCTCCCGCCTCCAAAGTCTAGCTGATATTTTGCATCTCAACGATCTTCTGGGAAGAGTTGCCAAAAAGTGCGATCGACTAATTCTCATTCCCCACCGCTTCCTGCACCTTCTCCCCCTTCACGCCTTGCCAGTTAGCCGTGAAATCTGGCAGCGGTTTAATTCAGAAACCCCATCTCCCGAACCCACTAATCCTTGCCCGCTAGATTGCTTCAAACAAGGTGTCCGCTACGCCCCCAGTTGCCAACTGCTGCAACAGGCACAAAGGCGAGAACGCCCCAATTTCACACACCTATTTGCCGTCCAAAATCCCAACAATAACCTGCCGTTTACCGATATAGAAGTACCAGCGATCCGTCAGAATTTCCCACCAGAAAATCAAGATATTCTCATCCAAAATAATGCCCTAAAATCAGTTATAAACGACAGCCGCCTCCGCATCGCCCACTGCGTCCACTTTAGCTGTCACGGCTACTTTAACTTTCAGCAACCTTTGCTCTCCGCATTGCTGCTAGCCGACAGCGAATTACCCCCGCCAGCGCCAGCAGAATCAAACCCCAACCGTTATCAACCCTTAAAAAATGGCAACATTCTCGACCTTGACAAATGCCTCACCTTAGCAGACATCTTTGCCCTCGACTTCCGAGAATGTCGCCTAGTAGTCCTCTCCGCCTGCGAAACCGGCATCAGCGACTTTAGCAGCATCAGCGATGAATATATCAGCTTACCTAGCGGTTTCCTGGTGGCTGGGAGTTCCAGTGTAGTACCGACACTTTGGGCTGTTAATGATTTGTCTACTTCATTGCTGATGATAGAATTTTATCAGAATCTCAAAGCCGGGTTAAGCGTCGCTCTTGCCCTCAACAAGGCTCAACTTTGGCTGCGGGATGTTACAGTAGAAAAGTTACAACAGTGGACAAGCAAACTTTCGATACGTCCCTCCCTAAAAGAGGATCTATACGATATGCTCGATAATCTAGACTCCACAGAACAACCACCTTTCCGATCGCATTATCATTGGGCTGCATTTTGTGCAACTGGTCAGTAGAAATCAAATAAGTATGCCGGAAATTAATCAGAAAAATATCAACGCCTTCATACACCTCATCAAAAATCATAAACCCCTGTTTTTGATAGACAATAGGCATGAAGACCTTAATCAAGCAAAAGATACTTTCCGAGAAACAGAGGACGATCTTGCTGATGATATCATTGAATGGTGTGCAAAGTACACCGACATTCAACAAGCATTACGCCAGACTCGCAAAGAGTTGTATCCAGCAGCAACCAAATCTACGGAGAATCGCCTACCCGGAAGCAAAAAAATAAATCCTCCACCAACTCCTACACCTCCCAAAGCTGCCAAAGAAACGCTATTAAATGCCATCCAAGAAAGTTTTCCCAACCAGTCAAAATAGAAGACTGGGCGGTTGAAATAATAGCAACCCCCAAGGCGATGGGATAAATTGTAGGGTTCCTACATTTTTATTTAGGGTGGGGTCTAATTAATCAATAAAATCCCAAAATCCTGTAGGGGCGGGTTCGCCAACCATCTATAAAACCTACCAAAAATCTCATAAACCCGCCCCATCCCCGCCATTATTCACATGAACATCTTGCGGATAAATTCATGGTACATTTTGATTTTCAGTTGGGTGGGGGCGGGTTTACAAACCATCTATAAAACAATACGGTTCACTTAACGCTTTTTTACAAATTTCATCTCACGATTTTATAGGCAAGACAGGCATTTTTTGCAGTTCAGATTGCTCTTAAGTGAACCGTATTGATCTATAAAACTCACAAAAAATCTCATAAACCCGCCCCATCCCCGCCATTATTCACATGAACATCTTACCGATAAATTAATGGTATATTTGGATTGTCAGTTGGGTGGGGCGGGTTTACAATATTATTTGTTTTTGCCATATATTTTTGGTGAACCCGCCCCTACAAATCGGGTTTATTATAAAAACACAACGTGTCTTATCTGAACAATATTAGGCTCTAGGTGATGAATAGCACTCAATTGATAGGCAAACTTGCCAATCCGAAACTAACGCTGTTTGCCTTTCAATTGTGCAACAACCTTGCCAAAGGCGACCAACAAACTGTAGACAATGCCGACCATTTATGGCATCAATGCGTTGCTTTGGGAAACCTGCTGCAAACTAATCCAAAACTCGATGCTTTACCCGAACACCTTGCTAACAAAAAGAGCCAAAATAGCCAACCAAGCGAGTATTTAGAACTTTATGAGTCAGATGGTGATAGAATCCTATCATTTACGACTCTCAGCCAACCGGACAAAGTATCGCTGCAAGGCGCAATTTATCCGGTGCAACTGCATGACACTTACGCCCTTGACTTGACGCTGCTTGCTACAGATACACTAGAAACCAACCAACTCAAAAATCTAAATTTTCAAGGTTGTCTGCTACCTAATAAAATCCAAGCATCGCTCGGACAAACCCTGCTATTATTTGCCAAACCAGTTGATTTTTCTGGTAATCATCAAGAATTAGCAGTAGCTTGTGTAGAAGCTTTGTTTCAAGATGTAGAAAACCAGCCAAAACCCTATTTAATTGCAGAGGGCCAACTTCTCGGTAGTCCGATTTGTGAATTTGACAATGCTCAAGCAAATCCGAGTTTAAACTGCCATATCCTAGTCTGGTTAAACACAGATGAAAAAACTTCAGAGTTAGAGGATAGTGGTGATTATTATCGTCTGCTGCTGAATTTGTTATGCTGTCGGACTAAAATCCTTTACGTCTATGACAAAGCGGAGCGCTGCAACAAGGAAGCGAGGAAACTGTACAGCCAATTAGAACAGAAGGTGGAAGAGTTTGGCAAGTTAAAATCAGATCCAAAAGAGCGACTGCAACAACTAGAAGATTGGCTGATTCAACTTCCCCAAATCGGGTTTGAGTATGCCCGCTATTTGCGAGATATAGAACTTCACCTAACTACAATTGAAACGAATGCTGACAATTATAGTCACTGGCACAAACAACTTGTCAGTTGCAGCATCGAAGGAACAGATAACTTAGATTTTATCGAAGATTTCTTGAGTGGGAGTTGCCAG
Organism: Microcoleus sp. PH2017_28_MFU_U_A; assembly: GCF_020738035.1. Classification (NCBI taxonomy): domain Bacteria; kingdom Bacillati; phylum Cyanobacteriota; class Cyanophyceae; order Oscillatoriales; family Microcoleaceae; genus Microcoleus; species Microcoleus sp. PH2017_28_MFU_U_A. The sequence goes on along the minus strand of NZ_JAEQCX010000061.1, from coordinate 33,406 downwards.
ATGTTTCAGAAACAGATTAAAATCAACATGAGTTATCTTACCGCAGGACGGCAATTGTTTCAGCAGATGATTGAAACAATCCGAATAATTGTCGAATTGGACGGTCAAAAACAACAAGCAAAGTTTGAAAAAGCGGAAAGAAACAGCGATACCGAATTGCAAAACACGATTCAATCGGTAGGTGCAGGCATCGGTGCAGGCATCGGTGTAGCCGGAATTATTGCTAGCAGCTATCCTCTGATAACTCAAGTTCCAATAGCACCTTTTTCTACATCTTTACCACCGCATCCCTTTGTATTATCCCTTTTCTTCAGTTTGATATTCGGCGCAGGCTTTGGCTTTGGTACTTGGCGGTTGACTCGGAGAATTAAGCCCAAGGATAGAGATGATAGCAATCAGATAATTGGTAGAATACCGGGCGGTTGAAACCGCCGTCTGCATCTCACCATAATTCGAGGTCGCTTATGACTTTTTCTAAATCAATCTTTTTCGTCATGTCCTTCGGCAAATAATCAAAAACTTTCTCTAAAACTTCCACAGACACATTCTCGATCAACCAATCATCACTAGAATCATTCTCCAGATTCAAAAAATACTTTAAACGTTCTTCTATCGACTCCTTATCTCCTTTATCCACTTGTCCAACTCGCTCAAACCAATTCCCTTGGGAGTCCTTAAAACAATTAGCATCAATAGTACATATCTGATGCACTAAAGCCAATGAATTGCGATCGAGACCATTTTTGCTAGTCGAGTTAATCGGATACGCTGTTGGCAAACCTTTACAGGTTTCTTGGAAAGTTAAGGGAATCACGGTAAAAGTTTGTAAGCATTCAGACTTATCTTGAAATTGGTCGATTTCCCAAAAGAGATAATGATGCTCTCCCCGCAAAACCCTACTATAATTAACTATTAGTTTACAATCAACTGTCTTGCATTCCATCTCGTCTGGTTGACTTAAATCATAAATGTGATTATGATTGTGTTGGCAACGAAGAGATACTTTCTGGGGATTCACTAAATAAATCCAACCTTGACGAGGTGTTTTTCCAGCCACATTATCACCCTAATTCATTGATTAATTTTTGTCTTTCTGTCTCTAGATTCAGCCTCACCACTTGATCTTGTTGATGGCTATCTTTAACCTCAATCATTGGCGCAGTGCTGTACACATACTTTAGCAACTTCTGGATTTTATCCTGTCCTGAACCTGCCCATTCTTTCCGAATGTTTTCTAGCATTAGTTTTAGTCCTACAGGTAATTCTAAATCATCGATATTACCTGCTTCGGCACCAAGTCGGATAAATATAGTTTCTCCCACAAATTCTTGAACAATTGTTTTGCCATTCATTTGATTTAAGGCGACTATTATGTCTTCGTTCCAAGGGCTATAGTGATAATAACGCCAATTGAGCTGCGTAAGTTGTTTGTTTGTCCATTTGACAGCATAAAGGTCGGCTAAATATAAGAATTTGATTAATTGGTTTTTTGTAATGTGGCCTTTGGTGGCGCAAACAAAATAGTTGATGAGGGTTTCTAGCATGGCTTTGATTCTTTGTATAGCCTTTCAAGCGAAAGATGAGGTACTATCCAGAATAGGGCATAGGGCATAGGGCATAGGGCATAGGGCATAGGGCATAGGCGAAACCGGGCACGCAGGCATACCTCACCACGCTTGAGAACCGCTATAGGTGCGTCGCTATTATAAAAATTCATTAATTCCATCGATAATCTGAGCGCGATGTATCTTACGACTGTTGGGAAAGACTAAAAGATAGGGTTGTTTATTCAACTGTTGAACAACCAAGGTGCGTCGCTATGAGATTGTCGATCGCGACACACCCTACGAATGTTACGATTAAAGAAACCGGGTTTTTAGCAGAATTTACGCCTACAGCGAAGTAAACGCGTGAAAAACCCGGTTTCTGGACACCCGCGCGCAAGTCCTGAATCGTACTTTAAACGTTACATTTTACTGATGATTCTTTGCACGATTTCTACACCTGTTACCGCCTGCCAGCCAAATAGCCCCAACAGCCCCACATTTAGAACGATGTGAGTGTATCTCGCCCAATTTTGACCTTTTTGCATGAACGGAGTCAGAGACGCTGAAATGGCAATTATAGCGGTCATTCCCAAGCCTGCTACTAGGTGCGGGGCGACAAATAGTTTGCCGTTGTTGATGTAGGTGACGGCCATTCCGCCGATCGCACCCGTTACCATCAAGCCTAGCAGCAAAGAGCCCATCTGATGGTGCTTGATATTGAATTTGCCCTTAATTAACTCTTTCTTGACATCACCTTCCGCACTTCTGGTACGGCGGATTTGAATTCCCAGATACAAAGCATAAAATGAGATTGCTAGCAATACCCACATTAAAACTGGGTGGAAGAATTGACTCCAAACTTTCACAGACTGCGGAATTTCCAGATTCATAGTGTTCTCAGGATTAGTAAACATACTTCATAAAACTTAGCATACCAGTAAGTCCGTCTCGTGCGACGGTACAAATATACGGTATGAGAGACTATTATGCCTGCCACTAAACAAGACGCTGTATTGATCCAAGCTGCCAAGACTGGCAACATTATTCACGTCCAAGCCTTACTCGCTAAGGGCGTTGACGCTAACGCCAAAGACTCTGAGGGGACGACGGCTTTGATGTTTGTCGCCCAAAAGGGCTATACGGAAATCGTGCGTATTTTACTAAACAATGACGCTAATGTCAACCTCGCAAGCAGACGTTTTGGCCTCACGGCTTTGATGTTGGCTGCGGCTAACAAACAGGCTGATGTTATGCGGCTGTTGTTGGCTGCGGGTGCTGATGTTGATGCTAAAAATGATGATGGAAGTACGGCTTTGATGGCGGCTTCTCTCAAAGGTGATATCAATGTTGTCCGGCTGTTACTTGATGCTAAGGCTGATGTGAATGTCCGAGATAAAGATGGAGATTCGGCTCTGAAAATAGCTGCTTTGTCGGGACACGAAGCTGTTGTTCAAGCTTTGGCTGATGCGGGTGCTGTTGCTGATAATTCTATGCTATTTTCAGCTATTAGTCAAGGTAGCGCTAAAATTGTCCGAATTTTGCTCGATCGCGCTGCGGATGTTAATCTTAAAAATCAGAGGAGCAAAACTCCTTTGATGCTGGCTGCTACGGCGGACAATTTGGCGGTAGTCGAGACGCTGCTAGCCGCTGGTGCTGATTTGGAAATTCCCGACAAAGAGGGCGAAACTGCTTTAACTTTGGCTGCGGATTGCGGTAATGTTGATGCGGTGCGAGTTTTGCTGGCTGCGGGTGCTAATGCGAATGTCAAAAGTGGAGATGGCGGGACGGCTTTGATGGCGGCGGCTGCTGGGGGAAATTTGCCGATCGCACATATCTTACTAGATGCTGGCGCGGATCTCAACGCGAAGGACAGAGATGACGAAACTGCGTTGAATTTTGCCGTGGTTGAAGGCTGTCAAGATGTGGTGGAATTGCTGTTAAACCGAGGTGCTTATGTCGGTTCGAGAAATCGGTTGGGCGATACGCCTTTGCTGGTGGCGGCTGTTCACGGTCACAGTGCGATCGTATCCGCTTTGCTGCAAAAAGTAAACTCAAATCGCCCAGATTTCCTGAATGCTAAAAACTTTGGCGAGACAGCTTTGACTCTAGCTGCGTTTCACGGACATACTGAAACGGTGAAAGCCTTGCTTGACGGCGGTGCAGATCCGAATATCCCGGCGGATTTGGGGAAAACTGCTTTAATGAAGGCGTGCGATCGCGGTTATATGGCGATCGTCAAAATATTAGTCGAAAAAGGTGCAGATGTCAACTTGCTCGATGAATCCGGCGCAACTGCTGTGATGTGGGCCGCCCATCGCGGTTATGCTGATGCTGTAGAGATTTTAATCGCCGCTGGTGCAGAGTTAAATCACAAAAATCCGGGAAATTATACAGCTTTAATGTTAGCTGAATTTAAAGGTTATTCCACTGTCGTGAAATTGCTCAAAAATGCCGGAGCTCAGGAGTAAAAATCGCATCGTGGGAGATGCAGACGGCGGTTGAAACCGCGTCTATACAAACCAACCAGACGGCGGTTGAAACCGCGTCTATACAAACCAAGTCCGCCTCCGCGGACTGAAGAAAATGCTGTGTCAAGAAAAAACGTAATGTTAACCATCCATTCTTCAACCCGCGGAGGCGGGTTTTGTTTTTGTAGACGCGGTTTCAACCGCCGTTTTATCTTAACCCGCAAATCTTGTCTCAATCGGCTTTACGCACCCAGCCATTAATAGTAAACCTACTATCAGCAAAAGCTTTAGAGGGACAGCTAACTCGCAAAACTTCGTGCATATAGCGACTCAGAAAAAATACAATACTATTATTCCGAGGTTCAACCGTTCTGAATGTCTCATCTGCAACATAAAAATTGTTCTCGACTTTGCTATCGTAAATCAGCAATTCCCCGCCTGAAAAAGCCTTAGGTTCTCGGTTGAAATAATAAACGTAAGTAAAAAATCTGCTTGCGGTATCTGGCGAACCGCTGTCGTTGTGAAGTTTATAAAAGTTGTTGTCATTGTGCATAGTTAACTGAGCTTCTATGTCACCAAGCGCAAATGCTGGGATATTTAATTTACGCAGCACATCGGGGAGAATTGCTTTAATGCGATTCACCATCAGTGTAGAAAATTCCGGGAAGGAGTGGAGCACCATTGAGCGACGGTAATCTTCGGCATTTGTTGAGGTACTGGTAGTTACAAATTCTGACTCTTTGGCTAAAACATATTTGATTAGTTTGTTCTTTTCTGCGGTTGTCAAAAAGTTATCTATTTGGGCGTAGCGAGATATTAAATCGTCATTTACGGGTGCAGGGGCGGGAATTTCTGCGGGAATTTCTGGGGGAATTTCTGGGATAATTTCTAGGGGGATTGCTGGCTGCTGCGGTTGCGGTTGCTGCAAGAAAATTGGGGGTTCGGTGACTAATCCGACGAGATGTTCGGCGGGAAACGAAAGGCTGGAACGCCCGTCGTCTATGGGGATTTGGAATAAGGTGGAAAAACCTACTGTCTGTTGCTGGCGATCGACTAATGCTTTGACAAGGTTGTGCAATAATGGTGTGTCGGATTTGAGCGTAATAGTGCACTGATGTCCGCCGGTAAGCAGGATTTTAACTTTTACGTCTTGGGGTTTAATTTGCTGTTCACTGTAAGTCATAATTTTTTTAAGGACGCAACTGGGAACTCGTTAGGACATAATAGTGTTGATTGGTGTCACAGTCTTCTCGATCCCCCCTAGCCCCCCTTAAGAAGGGGGGGACAAGAGTATCAAAGTCTCCCGTCTTAGTAAGGATAAGAGTATTCTCAAAGTCCCCCTTCTTAAGGGGGATTTAGGGGGATCTAGACTCGGATACCAACGAGAGATACAAAGAATTTTAGACTTAAGTTGACACCGGCGAACACTATTGTATCCCTATCATAGGCTACACAATTAAGAATTGCTAGGCATTATTCCTAATGCAAGAAGTGGCGGATATCAGTGAAAACCATGGTGATTCCGAGTTGGTTGGCTGCTGCGATCGAATCTTTATCGCGCATACTTCCTCCCGGTTGGACGATCGCAATTATCCCCGCTTCAGCCGCCGTTTTGACGGAATCGTCGAAGGGGAAGAAGCCATCGCTAGCCAAAATCGCTCCTTTACTCTTCTCTCCCGCTTGTTCCAACGCTAGTTTAACCGATCCCACACGGTTCATTTGTCCGGCGCCGACACCGATTGTAGTGCGATCGCGCGTCACAACGATCGCATTTGATTTAACGTGTTTCGCTACTTTCCAAGCAAACAGCAATTCTTCCCACTCTCCCGCCGTCGGTTGCTTCTCGGTAACGGCGCGCCATTTGCTAGTTTCTTCTACTACATTATCCGATTCTTGCACCAGCAAACCGCCTGCAATTACTTTCACAGTTTGCGCTGGCCCTCGATTCAAATCCGGCAAAATCAATACTCGAACTTTCGCCTTTTTCTTGATAATTTCTTCCGCTTCCGGTTCGCAGCCTGGGGCGACAATACACTCTAAAAATGTCTTAGTTAGCGCCGTTGCAGTAGCAGCATCAATCGGGCGATTCAGGGCAACAATTCCGCCAAAAGCTGAGACTGAATCCGTGTCAAGAGCTTTTTGATACGCTTCCGAAATAGTCGAGCCCAAGGCTGTACCGCAAGGATTTGTATGCTTCAGAATAGCGGCGGCGGGAGTCTCGGGAAATTCTACAATTAACCGCCTTGCTGCTTCTAAATCTACTAAATTATTGTAACTTAATTCTTTGCCTTGCAGGATAGTGCTAGTCGTCCAGCCTGTCGGTGCATTTCCGCTTTGATACCAGGTGGCGGCTTGGTGGGGGTTTTCGCCGTAGCGGAGTGTTTGCAGCTCTGTTCCCGATACGCTAAACTCCTGTGGTAGCTTCGATTGTGGCTCGGATTGGCTGCTGAGATAATTTGCGATCGCGCGATCGTAATTTGCTGTATGCTGAAAAGTTTCTAACGCACATTTTTGCCGAAACTCTAAGGATGCTTCCGCGCCGTTTTGCCGAAGTTCTCCTAAATAAGTATTGTACTGTTCTGGATTGCACAAAACTGTCAAATGAGCGTGATTTTTAGCTGAAGCCCTCAGCATCGCCGGCCCGCCGATATCTATATTCTCAATTGCGTCTGCTAGAGTAACTCCAGGTTTGGCAATAGTCTGTTCAAAGGGATACAAATTGACTACAACTAGATCGATCGCCCGAATTTGATTTTCCGTTAAATCCGCGAGGTCTTGCGCTACATCGCGGCGTGCTAAAATACCTCCGTGGATTCGCGGGTGAAGTGTTTTGACTCGCCCGCCCAAAATTTCGGGAGAACCAGTATATTCCGCAACTTTCGTGACAGGGATTCCTGCTTCTTTGAGGGCGCTTGCTGTCCCGCCGCTGCTAATTATGTCAAATTCAAATTCTTCTACTAGACTGCGCGCTAAGTCGATTAGCCCGGTTTTATTGGATACGCTCAGAAGTGCTAGACGTGCCATTGGTTTGAAATTGCGATCGCAAAAATAGACAGGTTACATTGTATATCAAATCTGTCCGCAGGTAGATATTTTGCTAATTGGTAATTGTGATTATTTCCTGAGAGTTAAAGCATGAGCCTGCTTGTGAGCCAGCGAACTTACTTCAAAATCATATAATAATTTATACTTGGCAATTGCTTCTAAATATTTAGAATAGGGGGAGTCGATAGTGTTATTTTGTCCCCTAGGAGGCTGATTGAAGCCATTTCTCGCCTTAATGGTTAGTTTGCCAACTACGTAAATCCCGATGTTGTTGAAATTACTTACTCAAGTGGAATAGATCATTCCATGGAGATAGATATTAAATCTCAAAGATATTTTAGGATGAATTATAAAAGTAATGTGTTAGCATCGAAGGGAAATTGTTTTCTGCCTAGATTAAAATAAAAATTTCGCGATCGCAACACCTTAATAAAAAAATGGTAGGTTTAAATATGTTTTTTCATGAAGCTGATTCAGAAAATAAGGTCAGTAATATTAGAAGTACCCACAAAACACTTTCTAAAAATATGAACAATAGAATGGACTGTCAAGAGTTACCCCAAAAAATAGCCGATGATTGCATAGAAGCCAATTTTGGACAATCTGACAGTATTAGTATTTGCGAAATGCAAAAAATGCAAGAAGCAATTGAACAGTTAGAACACGATTTAAAAGCTAGCGAATCTCGGTTTCGGAATGCGATCGCCAAAAATGCCGACGGCATCGCAATCGTCAATAAGCAAGGGCTTGTATGTTTTGCCAACCCATCAGCAGAAGCGCTATTTAACTGCAAAGCAGAAGAACTTTTAGGTCAAGCATTTTTTGGCAATTTGGTAGTAGAAGGTTCAGCTTGCGACATTGAGATGGACTCGGATATTATTCCCCAAGTTGGAGAAACAGAAGCAGCAGGAATGCGCGTCGTGCAAACAGAAGTTGAAGCTATTCGCCAGCACAAAGCAAATGCTGTAGTAGAAATGCGGGTGGTGGAAACAGAATGGGAGGGAGAAATGGCTTATTTAGCCACGTTGCGGGACGTTACCGATCGCAAGCGCGCAGAAGAAATGCTTTGGTTGTACGATCGGGCTATGGCTGCTACCAGCACCGGAGTTACCATTGCTGACGCCACCGATCCAGAACATCCAATTATTTATTGCAATCCCGCCTTTGAAAGCATGACAGGCTATCGACGGGAAGAAATTATCGGGAAAAACTCGCGATTTTTGCAAGGAAGCGATACCGATTCCGAGGCACTAGAAATAATCCGCCAAGCCTTGACAACCGAAAGCGAATGTCAGGTAATATTAAAGAATTACCGCAAAGACGGAACAATTTTCTGGAATTCTTTCTCAATCTCTCCAGTGCGCGACAAAAAAGGCAAATTAACTCATTTCATCGGCGTACAGAGAGACATCACAGATCGCAAACAAGCCGAAGAATCCTTGCGAAATTCCGAAGCACAAAGCAGAGAACAATCAGCACAACTAGCAGCAGCACTTGACGAACTAAAAAATACTCATTCCCAATTAGTTCAAAGCGAAAAAATGTCCAGTTTGGGATTGCTAATTGCCGGAGTCGCTCACGAAATCAACAACCCCGTCAGCTTCATTCACGGAAATCTCGCTTACCTCAAAGATTATATCCAAGACTTATTTCACCTCCTAGAACTTTACCAACAAAATTATCCCAATCCAGTCGCTGAGATTCAGCAAGAAACAGCAGAAAACGATCTCGACTTTTTAGCTGAAGATTTACCCAAAATCATGTCTTCAATGAGCGTAGGCGTCGATCGCATTTGCCAGATTGTGCAGTCGCTGCGGAACTTTTCGCGGCACGACGATTCACAAATGAAACCAGTTAACCTCCACGAAGGTATTGACAGCACGCTGTTAATTCTCAATCACCGCTTGAAAGGAAACGGCGAAATGCCGCCAATTCAAATTGTCAAAGAATACGGAAATTTGCCGCTTGTAGAGTGTTTTGCCGGGCCGATAAATCAAGTTTTTATGAATATTCTCAGCAATGCGATCGATGCTTTAGACGATCCGAACATTAGGGAAGATTTTCAAGAAATGCCGGAAAATTTCCGCCAGATTAGAATTTGTACCGAAGTTATCGGCAATGTTGTAGAAATCAAAATTTCTGACACCGGGCCGGGAATAACTGAGGAAGTCAAGCAGCGCATATTCGATACATTTTTTACTACCAAACCCGTTGGGAAAGGCACGGGAATGGGTTTGTCAATTAGCTATCAAATTATTGTAGAAAGACATCAAGGAGAATTATATTGTACTTCGGAATTGGGCAAAGGCACGGAATTTATTATCAAAATGCCGATCGCACATTAGTGTGGTTAGCCATAATAAAAATTGTTTGTAGATGCAGCAGACGGCGGTTGAAACCGCGCCTACACAGGCAAAACCCGCCTCCGCGGGTTGAAGAGAAGAGTAGTCGATGAAAATTATTTTACCCTTTTCCGTCGGCGTCCGGCGGACTACCCTTCGGGAAGGCTAACAGGTTTTTATAGGCGCGGTTTCAACCGCCGTCTGCATCTGGGTAATTGCTCTCTTCAACCCGCGGAGGCGGGTTTTGTTTGTGTAGGCGCGGTTTTAACCGCCGTCTGCATCTGGGTAATTGCTCTCTTCAACCCGCCTCCGCGGACATCGCTTGTGTCGCCGCGGTTTCAACCGCCGTCTGCATCTGGGGATTTAAAAAACCTCCGCACCCTCCAACTTCTTCATAGTTTCAACCTTAGCCCTCGCCGCTTCCCCGCAAGTCTTCGGAGTCGGAAACATCTTTCCAGGATTCGCCAAACCTTTCGGATTAAAGACGTGACGCACCCACTGCATCGTCTCCAAATCTACCTCCGAAAACATATCCGGCATAAAACACTTCTTATCAGCACCAATCCCGTGTTCCCCCGAAAGACTGCCGCCAACTTTCACGCACAGCCTGAGAATTTCCCCGCCCAATTCTTCCACCTTTTCCAGCGCACCTTTTACCGAATTATCGTACAGAATCAGCGGGTGCAAATTCCCATCTCCCGCATGAAATACATTCGCAATTCGGTAGCCGTATTTCTCGCTCAAACCCTCAATTTCTTTCAAAACATAAGCCATTTGCGTGCGCGGAATTACCCCATCTTGCACGTAATAATCAGGGCTGAGATGACCCGCCGCCGCAAAAGCAGCTTTCCGCCCTTTCCAAATTTTCATCCGCGTTTCCGGATCGTGAGCCGTGGTGATATTTCGCGCTCCATTCTGCTTGCAAATATCAGAAATTCGCTGTTTATTTGTAGCAACTTCCACTTCTAAACCGTCGATTTCTACGAGCAGAATTGCTGCCGCATCGCGCGGATAACAACCAGTTGCTACGACATCTTCCACAGCATTAATGCTGATATTGTCCATGATTTCCATGCCGCCGGGAATAATCCCAGCACTGATAATATCGGAAACCGATTCGCCCGCTGCTTCTATGCTAGGAAAATCTGCCAACAGAACGCAAATAGATTCCGGCGCTTTCAGGATTCGCAAAGTAACTTCTGTGGCGATGCCTAAAGTGCCTTCGGAACCGACAAATACACCAGTTAAATCGTAACCTGGCATTTCGGGAATTTCGCCGCCGACATCGACAATTGAACCGTCGGGAATTACCAATTTCAATCCTAAAACGTGATTGGTTGTCACGCCATATTTGAGGCAGTGTACGCCACCAGAATTTTCGGCAACGTTGCCGCCAATCGAACAAATAATTTGACTGGAAGGATCGGGCGCGTAGTAAAAACCTGCGCCGCTAACTGCTTGCGTTACCCAGTTATTAATTACTCCCGGTTGTACGACTACTTGCTGATTTTCTAAGTCAACTTTCAGGATTTTTCGCATCAGGGCTGTGACAATCAGCACGCAGTTTTCTACAGGTAAAGCGCCGCCGGAAAGCCCGGTACCCGCACCTCTAGCCACCCAGGGAATGGAATTGCGATCGCAGATTTTGACCACATTTGCCACTTCCTCGGTAGTTCGCGGCAATACCACCAGGGCGGGGCGCTGGCGGTAGCTAGCAAGTCCGTCGCACTCGTATACAATCAATTCTTCGCGGCGCTGCACTACCCCGTTTTTGCCGACTACAGCCTCAAATTCTTTAATAACGGGTTTCCAGTTGCGTTCTGTTTCTACGGCTATCATTAGTAACTTAATTTTAAGGGTTGCAATACTGACACTGAGCGGGATCGGCAGTCTCTCGACCGTCGGGAAACAGTTCTTCTTTAGTATAACCGCAGTTTTTGCATAGATAAATTGTCGATCGCACTAGCTGAGTCGGAAAATAGCAAAGTCCGCAGGGCAACCCCATTTTCCTCTGGGAAATCTCAAATCCCGGCCAACCGCACTCCGGGCACAATTGCTTAAATTTTTTAACTAAATCGAGAGTTGCATTTTCGATGTTTTTCATCCGAGTGGGATTGTACATCGCCCGCATATCTGTTTCGACGTGAACTTTGCCAGTTGAGGATTTTGTTAAGCCTGCTGTCACCGCATCAAAAAGTTGTTTTTCTGTCACAATGCCCTTAACAATTTCACCCTTACCGAGTGCAGCATCGCCAACTACAACAACCAGTCCGTGTTCGGGAAATCCCGCTTTTTGGGCAAAATCCTCGGCTTCTTCTATACTTGCAACTAACTGGTGACTGTAATTAGTTTCCAATGACAAAGATTCGCCGACAAGTTCGATATTGTTAGCTCTATCTAATAAAATTACAATTTCTCTGTTGGCTGGCAGATACGGCATCATTGGGTGAGGGCCAAAAGTACCTTCGCTCGCAAATGCTAGAGTTTCGCCCGCAACTTCTAAAGCTTTTTCTGCTTTCTGGCGAGCCGCTTCTATTTGAGTACCTAAACGCTTAACTTCTCTAGTGAACGTGCCGAATGCGTCAGTATCAAAATTCGCAGGTACGCTAATTATAACGCCTAATTCTCGTTCCAAAATGGGAGCCATCACCCGTTCTTTTTGGTGCATAGTAGCAAGAACTGCGGTGCGATATCTCAATAATTGAAGTAGATTCATAGACTCAGAGGACAGAGACATATTGCAGCATTATTTCATAACAGAGGACTCACATACACCCTGCGACCTAAATTATCAATTCAGCACTCAATTATCAATCTTATACCATCTCAACTGTTGCTACAACATAATTTTTGAGTTGGTTTGCTCAATTTGCGATGGCATAGGTGCGTCGCAATGAGACGATCGATTTTATACTAGGGATTTTTAATTGCGAGGCACCCTACCGCTAAAATTATTCAATCTTCAATCTTCAATCTCAAATCTCAAATCTCAAATCGTGTTAATTGCCGCCAGTAACTCCCCCAGCCTGACCTCTGAGTACAAAAATTACTCCCGTCATAATTAGCCCCACGCCTACCAACCGCAGCGGTGGCAAAGGCTCGCCAAATACAATTTTGCCACCCAAAACAGTAAACAAGTAACTAATTGACAGTAAAGGCGAGACTATGCTAATGTTGGCGCGAGACAAAACTACGATAAAGCCGATCGAAGAAACTGCATACAAACACAGACCTCCAACTATCAAAGGCTGAGTTGCCATTGCGATAACTTTTTCAACTAAATTAGCAGCGCCAATCGGTCCTAATATTTTCGCTCCCGCTTTCAGACTAAATTGACCTACAACACTGCACAAAATAGCAGCGAGCAAAACTAGAAAAACGCTTCTACTCATAAGTTTAAGTAACCTATATTACAGCAAAAATTGCCATTCCAAAAAACTGGAAAAACTTAAATTAAGTTTTGTTGAGTTTTCTTCACCACTAATAATTTAAGCATAGATACTGGAACAGTAAGTATTGTCGATCGCCAGTAACGCCTGGAACAAACATATGGCAGAACAGACCAACACCAGCGAGGAATACAGTCTCGAACTCTCGATACTCATGCCCTGCCTCAACGAGGCAGAAACTTTAGAAATCTGTATCGAGAAGGCACAGAAGTCCCTGCGCGAACTTAATATTGCCGGCGAGGTCATCATAGCAGACAACGGCAGCACTGACGGTTCTCAAGATATCGCCACCCGATTGGGGGCCCGAGTCGTACCCGTAGCAGCCAAAGGCTACGGCAGCGCCCTAATGGGAGGCATCGTAGCCGCGCGCGGAGTTTATATTATCATGGGCGACGCTGACGACAGCTACGACTTTTCGCACCTCGGCGCCTTTGTCGAAAAATTGCGGGGAGGCTGCGATTTAGTCATGGGAAACCGCTTTCAAGGGGGCATCAAACCAGGGGCCATGCCGCCGCTGCACAAATATTTAGGAAATCCGGTGCTGACATGGGTTGGGCGGTTATTCTTTTCAAGTCCCGCCGGCGACTTTCACTGCGGGCTCAGAGGTTTCAGGAGAGACTCAATTTTGAAACTCGACTTGCAAACAACCGGTATGGAATTTGCCAGCGAAATGGTCGTCAAAGCCTCGCTGTACAAGTTGGCAATCACTGAAGTCCCAACCGTACTCTCTCCCGACGGCCGCAGCCGCCCGCCACACCTGCGAACTTGGCGAGATGGCTGGCGGCACCTCCGATTTTTGCTGCTGTACAGTCCCCGGTGGCTGTTTCTGTATCCCGGTACGGGGCTGATGATGTTGGGTTTAATAGTTGGCATTTGGCTGTTGCCCGGTACTCAAAAAATCGGGAGCATCAGCTTTGATGTACATACGCTATTGTATGCTGCGATCGCAATTATCGTCGGTTTTCAAGCCGTAACATTCGCTTTCTTCACCAAAATTTTCGCCATCAGCGAGAAACTGTTGCCGCAAGACCCCAAACTCAACAAAATATTTCGCTATGTCACCCTAGAGACAGGATTGATCGTGGGAATCACGCTAATATTAATCGGAATAATTGGCTCGTTCTTGTCATTAACTATCTGGAGCAAAACAGATTTCGGTTCTCTAGACTCCTCTAAAACTCTCCGTTTAGTTATTCCCTCCCTCACGTGCCTGACAGTAGGTTTGCAGATGGTTCTGTCTAGCTTTTTTCTCAGCGTTCTGAGCTTAAAACGTAGGTAAAATAATTCAACCTCAAATCTTATTACAATTGTCAGCAAAGATAATTTGAACCAGCCCAAAAACAGATACAGGCTGTCGGCGCATGGAGTGGATATCCCCAGACTTTAGACCAAATTTCAAGCTACCCAATTCATCTGTGGAGTAAATCTAAAATCTAAAATTTAAAATTCAGAATCGACAGACTTGTCCAAATGCTGCGTTAAAGCGATCAGGAACAATCAGACTTCACCCATCTAATCTGTACATCGAAAACCTCAAATCCTATGACAGTAACTGAAAACAATTCCAGCGAGTATATCGGCCCCAAGCTAGGTGGTTTCGCCACTAAACTATCTTGGTACGCCCGCCAAAAAATGTTTGATTTGCTCCTGGGATTAGCCAATCCCAGCGACGACACAACCGTCCTGGATGTAGGAGTAACTTCCGACCGTCGCGAAGATTGCAATTTCTTTGAAAAACTCTATCCATACCCCCATAAAATAACCGCAGTCGGCATGGAAGATGCTGCCTTTTTAGAAGAAGAATATCCCGGTTTAACATACGTCCGTTCCGACGGGTTGACTTTACCATTTCCCGACAAAAGTTTTGATTTAGTCGTGAGTTTTGCCGTAATCGAACACGTCGGCAATAGGACTCAGCAAAAAGCTTTTGTTCGGGAACTTTGCCGAGTCGGCAAAACTTGTTGCATCACCACTCCCAACCGCTGGTATCCCGTAGAATTCCACACTGCTGTTCCCCTAATTCATTGGTTTCCCCCTTCTTGGTTTCGAGCTTTGTTGAGATTGCTCGGCAAAAACTTCTTTGCCAAAGAGGAGAATCTCAACCTATTATCCGAGAAAGATGTGTTAAAGATGCTGCCAGCAGATGCTCAAGTTTCTACCAGACATTTTCGGCTTCTCGGTTTGATATCCAATCTGCTCTTTTATGTTAAAAATCCCCTTTGATTAGATAAGGATCGCGAATTAAATAACTTACAATTTTAATTGTTATTGTGGGATGGGCGTCCCGCCCATCCCACAAACTTGTGTAAATTATTTAATTTGCGATCCTTATTTAATTCTCATTCCTAAGACTCGGCGGTTGAAACCGCTACTACACAAACGAAGTCCGCCTCCGCGGACTAAAGAGTAAAGTTATTGTAGGGTGTGCAATGCGTACCTTACTGCTATGAGTAGCGTATCATGTAAGACTTTTTTCAGCTTGCTTTGATTCTAGCAACTGTTCAGAACTACAAACCCATAGAGATGGCTTTAGTTCCCAAATCTAACACAAAATTTTCTCCGTCTTCATAAAGTTTTTTGCGACTTTTTGCAAGTTGCCGCACGTTATCGCGAAAATCGTGAGAGAGTTTTGCTTGCAGTCGAAACCAAGATGACAATCCAGGCCCCGAAGTATCTACATCTGCGGGATGATTGAGACTCCAAGACGAATAAGCTATGTATCGAATAGATTTTGAAACTAAATAGTTTGCTAAGGCTTCAGGGCCTTTGAATACAGGCATACCGGGTGGCAAACTTGCTCCCCCCGGCCAGTCTGCTAGGAAAATTTGATTGCGTTTGAAGTCGAGGATAAAAGGTGCATCTAGTCTGGTCAAAACTGTTTCTCCCTGTGGCACAGACTCCTGTATTGCTACGTACTGCGACTTTTGCTTTGCTGTAACTAATGATGGATTTGTCAGCCCAAATTCTATATTTTTTACATAAGCTGAGTAAGTCTGTTTAGTGATAGCCCAGTTATAGCTAATTGCCAACCCCGCACAAAATACAGCAGCAATAAAAAAGTTGGCTGCTCCGTTTTTGTTTAATGTTCCTGTGTCGGTCATTGCTACCGCGATCAATATTAAAATTGCTGGGAAAAGGTGAGAAAACGAATAGCGAAAAGGGTCGGCATTTTCGGTAATTACACCTACAGCAATTGTCGCCAATCCCGCTGCAATTGTCATTGATAAAACTGCTTGGCGGTTCGAGAACGAAGGTTCTTCGGGTAAATTGCCAAACTTCCAAGGTCGGATGCTCAAGCTCAAACAGCCGAGAAATATCAGTATAAAAACATAAATACCTTGGAATGCTCTCATGGCGCTTTTCGCAGTTCCTAATAACGTCGAACCTGATTTGAAGGTAATGCCGTAGGCGGAGGCGTGATAGCCTTTTCCCAAAAGAGGATACAATAGAGTGCCTGAGGATTGATACATTGAAATCATCCAAGGCAGTAGAAATACTCCCACTAATACTGTTGTCAATACCAATTCAAATAAAACTTTTTGTTTGGATTCGGAGCTAATTAAATAGCAAATATAGCTGGTGGCAAATAGAAAGACACAGGCGGGTATTAGCGATGATTTTAAAGCACAAATAGCCGCTGCAATTAAAGCTAATATACAAGCATTTGCCGCCCAATGGTTGCGTTCTATCTCTTTACTGTCAAGCGTCCTGAACAAACTTACAAATAAAGCGACTGGCAGCATGAGACTTGTAGTGTTGGCTTTGGGAAGTGGAATCAAAAGCAAGAATAAAATAGTGAAGACGATTCGTTTGGTTGAAACTTTATTTTCTTTGAAAAATCCTAGGATTAGTCCGACAGTAATTATCAGGGGCAAAGCGGGGTCGATGAGGTTGAGATTAGTGTCGGAAAGTCCGCTTAAAATCAATGCTTGGAGAAATGACTGCCCACCTAAAGATACTATTCTTCGTTCGCTAAAAGGGTCTGAACCCATCGAACCGAGTTGCAGCATTTTGTGGGGAAATACTAAGTAACCGTGGTAGTCGTCGCTAGTATTAAATCCGTCAGCATAGACCATATTTGCAAAGTTGTGTCTACCTGTATAAAGCCATCCGGCGTATTGAATTAAAATTAGTAGACTAACTATGGCAATGGCTGCTAAGATGACTTTATCTTTGCGGCATTCTTGAAATAAGTGCCAGATATTATTAATAATTAATTGTCTGTGATTTATTAAATCTACTAGACAGTAAATGAGTCCCAAACCTAAAAAAAATAGAATTGTGGTTTGGGAAATAGTCCAGGTTGCATTTAAGATGCCGCCAATTAGAACGCTAAAAGCTAGACCCCAAGCGGCTCTTTGTCCCCAGTCAATTCGCTGGTTGGGAAACAGGATGTGGTTGAAGACTTTTCCCCAACCGATGAGGGATAGTAGCAGGCAAATACCGTAGGAAAATGAGATGAGGTATGACATCATTGCTGTAGGAGTTGTATCTATTAAATAGTTAACTTTTTAGTTGATTAGTTGTCAAGTGTCGGCTATTTTTATAGGGAGGGTTTTCGATTATACAATAGAGGGTGGTTTTCGTCAATTTATTGTTGATTGTTTATATTAATTAATGGCGATAGAAAAGGCTGTTAATGGCTTGGGAATTTATTTTTTAGTGAGAGATGGGGAAGCAAAGATCGATCGCACGCTCGAACACAAAAAGATCGATCGCCCAGCAATATCTTCTTTCCTGCGATGGAGGGAAAGGTTAGCGGGGCGATCGGCATTCTACAGACATCGTGTCTGTACAGACAGCAAAAAGGCAGGCTACCGGAAATCGGCCCAGCCTTTGTACTTTCGGATTTTGTCGGGAATCTATTGCAGAAGTGCGATCGAGGGTGCATCGCAGTTCATCTCCAGGTATTCGGCTGCGATCGCGAATGCCGAAACCAAAATTCCCAAATTCTGCCTTCGGAGAGAGTCGAAGCTCAAAATTAAACAAGTGTGGCTACAGCTTATCAATGACCTAACATTAAATTTTATCAAAGATTCTGGTACGTTTCCGAATTTTTCATGTATCGTTACAATATGCTCATCTGCCATATCTAAAAAAAATTTAATGAGGTAAAAGCCATGATCGCAAGTTGCTTGATTCCGTTTACGCTCTGCTTGCTCGCTGGACTCGTGACTGCTGGGACTGACAAGAGAACGCTAGACGGGATTCCGGCTCCCATAGCTGCAATTATTGGGGTGTGTTCGTTAATTTGGTTTTTTGCGGTCTGTCCTTGGCCTGTTGAACTCGCTCTAGTGTTGGTGGTGCTGGTTTTTGGCAAAGCTTATTTGCAAGATATCTTGAAAGTCGGTTGAATTCTGAGGGCTAGCGCTCCTAGATTTGGGCTTGCGCGACGATCGATCGTTGGGTGCTTCTATTTTCTTCAAAAATTTTCGATTGTGGCGATGGTTTCCGTTGTGTTTTGCGAGCAAACCGCCACGGCCAAAGCAACCGCAGCATTGGTATTTTTATTTAGGAATGATAATTAAATAACTTACAATCTTTATTGTTATTGTGGGATGGGCGTCCCGCCCATCCCACAAACTTGTGGAAGTTATTTAATTCTCATTTCCTAGCTAGGGCTTGCAATTCAAGTCTCAGGTGGTGCCTCGATCGCAGATAATATAAGGTGCGCTTGCGGCGCACCCTAGAGATCGAGCAAGTAAAATGGCGATCTGTTAAATTGGCAAGCGATTGATATCTTTATTAGAACCAATTACTACCATCACCTCGCCGTTTTTCAAGCGTTCGTTTGGCTGGGGATTGATCTCGAACTTGTCGGCGCGACCGACTGCGAGCAAGTTCAAACCGTACCGGCGCCGGAGATCCAAATCCGCAATGGTTTTACCGTCAAATTTTTCAGGAACGAGCAACTCAACAATGCTGTGATTTGGGTCGAGGTCAAAGCGTTCTAAAATGCTGGGTTGTGTAAGAATGCGGGCTAAAGAGCAGCCCATTTCTCGTTCGGGAAAAACTACATGATCGGCGCCGACTTTTTTCAACAGTTTTAAGTGAGTTTCCGAGGAAGCTTTGGCGATGACGTGAGTTACCCCGCCTTCCTTGAGGTTGAGGGTGGTGGTAATGCTTTCGGCGAGGTAATTGCCGATCGCCACAATCACTGTTTCAAATTCAAATATACCGGCTTCCTGTAGAGCGCTAGGCTCTGTAGAATCTAACTGCAAAACGTGAGCCGAAATGCGATCGCTCAAAGCTTGAGTTACTTTTTTTTCGTCGGTGTCAACTCCCAGGACTTCGTAACCCAAGCCGTGGAGAGTCGAGCACACAGCTCTGCCGAAACGTCCCAAACCAATAACTGCAAACTGCTTGTTTTCCGCGCGCAAACTGCGGAAAAATCTTAAAGATGAAAGGTTCACGCTCATATTCAGCGCTGAAGGTCTGGATATTCAAATTTTAGCATAGACAGCGCTGCCTCCTTTTGATTTTTGAGTAAATAGTAAAAGTTGATTTGGGTTGTGATATCGTTTCCGGTTGCATCGGAATTATATATTTGAATCGTTGAGCGTGCGAGCGTCTCGCTCGCGGCCTGAATCGCGAGCGAGACGCTCGCACTACATAATTCCGATGCAACCGGATTTGATATGACCCATTGTTTAGATTATCAGCAACTGGGCAGGATTTTGCTATCCGACTAACAAACTTTCCTCAGCATACTTAAAAGTTCTGGGTTTGGGGTCGCCGAATGCGGCACTCATCAGCAGCAGCACGCCAACCCGGCCTATGTACATTGTCGCAATCAAAATTAATTTGCCGATCGCCGAAATCTTGGCTGTAATCCCTGTGGAAAGGCCGACCGTGCCAAAAGCTGACACTGCCTCAAACAGCACTTGGATAAATTCTAGTTCGGGATTGGTCAGTTCAATTAAAATTGCAGATGAGAAGGCGACTAACAGCGAGCCGAAGACTACGCTAATGGTTTTCAGAATCAGGGCTGCTGGGATTTGACGCTGATAGGACTGCACCTGTTCCTGACCTTCGAGAACTGCTGCGGTACAGCTAAACAATATCCTAAAAGTTGTGGTTTTGATGCCGCCGCCGGTGCTACCGGGACTGGCGCCGACAAACATCAGCGCGATGGTCAAAAATAGCGCGGCTTCGCTCATTTTTCCAATGTCAATTGTATTAAATCCTGCCGTGCGGGGCGTCACAGATTGAAACCAAGCTGCCATCACCTTTTGAGGAAAATTTAGAGGCCCGAAAGTTCCTGGGTTGTTGTATTCCAGCACTAAATATGCTAGGGTTCCTAAAATTAAAAGGACAGCAGTTGTACTGGTAACGACTTTGAAATTCAGGGAAAAAACTGTGCAGATGGGGCTTTTGTTGAAGCGATCGCGCAGCCACAGGTACATTTCCATAATTACTTGATAGCCGATGCCCCCAAATACGATCAATCCGGTGACTGTGAAGTTAATCACAGGCGAATTGACGTAGCGGATTAAATTATCTGAATAGATGCTAAATCCGGCGTTATTAAAAGAATTCACACTGTGAAAAATAGCAGACCAGAGACCGTCTTTAAATCCGTATTCTGGGACAAAAACTAACATCAGCAAAAACACTCCAGTCAATTCAAACAAAGCGGTTGTTGCTAGAATTGACTGCACGAGTTGTAATACTCCGGCTAGTCCCGATTTGTCAAGTGATTGTTGCAGGGCAATTTTGTCTTTTAAACCAAAGCGGCGGCCCAATAGCAGCAGTAAGAAGGTTGTGGCTGTCATGTAGCCCAAGCCTCCTATTTGCACCAGTAACACGAGGCACAGTTGCCCCCAAAAAGAGTAATATTTTCCGACATCTACAACCGACAACCCTGTGACGCAGACAGCGGAAGTAGAGGTAAAGAGTGCTGTGATTGGATCGCTCCAAGTTCCATCAATTGTGGAAAATGGCATCATTAGTAGTAGAGCACCTGCGGTAATGACGGCGATGAATCCTAAACAAATAGTTCGCGAGACAGTCATTCGATTTTAGATTTTAGATTTTAGATTTTAGATTGGGGATTTTGAGATTTTGAGATTTTGGGATTTGGGATTTGGGATTTGGGATTTGGGATTTGGGATTTTAGAGGGAACCCACAAATCGATTTTAGATTTTTGATTTGGGATTTTAAAGGGAACTCACAAATCGATCGCCTGGCCCGAAATCAGGATATCTCTGCGAGTGCGAGTGCCGGCTGTCGATCGCACTTTCGCCGCCAAGTTCGATGACAACAACGGGACAATCACGGTAGAATTCCTGTAACAACTTGCGATCGTGCGATGACATCAACACTTTACCAGCAAATTCAGCAACTCTACGACGCTTCTAGCGGTTTGTGGGAGCAGGTGTGGGGCGAACATATGCACCACGGTTACTACGGCCCGGATGGAAACTTAAAGAAAGAGCGCCGACAGGCTCAGATAGATTTGATCGAGGAACTGCTCTCCTGGGCCCGAGTGCCGACAGCCGGAGCGCTATCAGAACCTTACCGCATTCTGGATGTCGGTTGCGGCATTGGTGGGAGCACGTTGTATTTGACCGAAAAGTTTGGTTCGATCGCGCAAAATAATTTAAAGTCGGATGATGGGGTCGATCGCGATTTTAGTCGATCGTCGGAACCAAATCAAAAGGGCGATCGGGTGACAGCCACCGGCATTACGCTGAGTCCGGTACAGGCAAACAGAGCAAAGGAACGCGCTAAAATTGCTGGACTGGAAAGCAATGTTAACTTTTTAGTAGCAGATGCTTTAAATATGCCTTTTCCTGATGAGTCCTTCGACTTGGTTTGGTCGCTCGAAAGTGGGGAACATATGCCCGACAAAATTAAGTTTTTAGAGGAATGCTGCCGCGTGCTCAAGCCGGGAGGAACTTTGATTTTGGCAACTTGGTGTCACCGCCCGCTGGGAGAAACAGCGGGAGAATTGACTGATGCAGAGAGGAAGGAATTGGCAGAAATTTACCGAGTTTATGCTTTGCCTTATGTGATTTCTTTGCCGGAATATGAGGAGATTGTCCGCAGTTTGCCTCTGACAAGTATTCGCAGTGCTGATTGGTCAAAAGCTGTGGCTCCTTTTTGGGATGTGGTGATCGATTCTGCTTTGACTCCGAGCGCGATTTGGGGTTTGTTGACGAGCGGTTGGACGACTATTCAAGCTGCACTTGCTCTGGGGTTGATGAGTCGGGGATATGAGAGCGGATTGATTCGTTTCGGGCTGATTTGTGCTGTAAAATAAATGGAACAGTTGACAGTTGACAGTTGACAGTTGACAGTTGACAGTTGACCGAAGGAAGAAGGAAGTTCGGCAACGGATGTAACGGATGTAACGGATAGAAGGAAGAGGGAAGAAGGAAGGAAGAAGGAAGAGTTGACAGTTGACCGAAGAAATGAAGTAAAAAGGAAGAAAGAAGGAAGGAATGAAGGAAGAAGGAATGAAGAAGTTCGGTTGATGATATTTCTGGCGGCAAGTTCAATCAAGTAAGGTGGACAATTTCCATCTTACTTAATATTATTTCTGGTGCGTTTGTAGGATTTATGAGCAACGATTCGATTGGTAAGTCTTGGATTGATGAAAATGGCTCGGCTCCGCAAAGCTGGGTGAGCGCTTTTTGGGAGTTTTCTCGGCCGCATACGATTATCGGCACTACCTTGAGTGTACTGGCTTTGTATGCGATCGCTCAAAGCACTCGATTATTTGTGAATCCGATATTTCTGCCGCTAGCATTTGCTTGGTTGGCTTGCATTTGTGGCAATATTTATATTGTGGGATTGAACCAGTTAGAAGATGTTGAAATTGATAAAATTAATAAGCCGTATTTGCCGATCGCCTCGGGAGCGTTTTCTCGCAAAACTGGGGAGTTGATTGTAATTGCAACGGGAATTATAGCGGTTGTGACTGCTGTTTTGCAAGGCCCGTTTTTGCTGGCTACAGTTGGCGTTAGTTTGGCGATTGGGACTGCTTATTCTCTGCCACCAATTCGGTTGAAGCGGTTTCCTTTTTGGGCGGCGCTGTGCATTTTTACGGTGCGCGGGGCGATCGTCAATTTAGGGCTGTTTCTACACTTTAATTGGGTTTTGGGTTTGGGAAGGGCGAAAAGCGTTTTTACTGGCTGGAGCTTAAATAGTCTGTCTTTGGCGATTCCGGCGGAAGTTTGGGTGCTGACGGTTTTTGTGATCGTGTTTACTTTTGCGATCGCCATTTTCAAAGATATCCCTGACATGGAGGGCGACAAGCAATACAATATTACTACGTTTACGATCGAGTTGGGCAAGCAGGCTGTGTTTAATTTGTCTCGCTGGGTGTTGACGGTTTGCTATTTGGGCGCTACTTTGGCGGGAGCAGTCGTGTTGTCTAATGTTAATTTAGTGTTTTTGACGGTTGCTCATTTGGTGGCTTTGGGTTTGATGTGGTTTTGGAGTGTCAAAGTTGATTTGGACGAGCAGAAAGAAATTGCTGATTTTTATCAGTTTATTTGGAAGTTGTTTTTCTTAGAATATTTGATTTTTCCCGCAGCTTGTTTGTTGGGATGAAGGCAGTTGGCAGTTGGCAGTTGGCAGTTGGCAGTTGGCGGTTATTGTTAGAGTAAAAAATAACAAACAACAAATAACAAACAACAAATAACAAACAACAAATAACAAACAACAAACAACACAGACAACTATGGCTTCTAAGAAAAAATTCCAAAAATCTGCCGTCAAAATGCGTGCTGAAGATTCTTTGAAGATAGCTTGGGAATATCATCAAGCGGGGCGTTTGTTAGAAGCTGAAAATTTGTACCGGCAAATTGTGGAAGCGCAGCCGGAGTCAGCAAATGTGTTGTGTTTGTTGGGAATTGCAGTCAGACAGCAGGGAAAAGTGGCTGAGGCGATCGACTTTTACGATCGCGCGATCGCCCAAAACCCCGATTTTGTAGAGGCACATTTAAACAAAGCCCATGTTTTGATGGATGTCGGCGCTACTCAAAGGGCGATCGCCAGTTACGAACAAGTCATCCAACTTTCACCAAATACCGCACTAGCATACAATAATTTGGGCTGGCTCAAACAGCACTTGGGCGAAATAGACTCGGCAATTTCATATTATCAAACAGCGCTCCAGCTCGACCCAAACTTGCTGGAAACTGCACACAATTTAGCAGGCTTATTAAAAGACAAAAATCAATTAAATGAGGCAGTTGCCTGTTACCTGCACGCTTTAAAAATTAATCCAAAATTGACATATTCTCTAATCGGATTGGGAAGAATTTTTCAGCAGCAAGGTAAATTGCCCGAAGCTTTCGACTGCTACCAGCAAGCTATAGCATTAGAGCCTAACAATCCCGAAGCTCAGAACAATGTGGGAGCATTTTACCACGAACAAGGTAATACTAAAGCAGCAATTTCCCACTACCGACAAGCATTAAAACTTAAGCCGGACTTCGTGGATGCTATTAACAACCTCGCCCACGCTTTGGTCGATTTAGGAGAATTTCAAGAGGCTTTTGCTTGTCACCATCGAGCCTTGGAATTGCAGCCAGACAACGCCATCGCACACCTGGAATTAGCCTTGACTTTACTATTGTTTGGAGATTTCCAGCGCGGTTTTGCTGAATATGAGTGGCGGTGGCGCACTTCGCAAGTAGAACCGAGACAATTTCCACAGCCGCTTTGGGATGGTGCGGATTTGCAGGGTAAAACTATTTTACTCCACGTCGAGCAAGGCTTCGGCGATTCGATTCAGTTTATTCGCTACGCGCCGATGCTTCGCAGCCGAGGTGCTAAAGTTATCGTGGCTTGCTATCCGGATTTGATGCGGTTGTTTGCGACTGTTGTCGGGATTGAATATTTATCAGTTTGTTTTGAGGATTTGCCAGCATTTGACTTTCACGCACCGCTGATGAGTTTGCCGAGGATTGTGGGGACAACTCTGGAAACAATTCCCGCAAATGTTCCTTATTTAGCTCCGCCTGCTGAGTGCAGTTTTGCACTTGCTTCTGATGCAAAGTTAAAGGTGGGGATTGTTTGGGCGGGAAGTCCGCAGCGCCGTAAAGATAATCAACGTTCTTGCAGTTTAAGCGATTTTATGCAATTCTTGGATGTTCCGGGAATTGCTTTTTATAGTTTACAAAAAAACTTGTCGGAGTGCGATCGCACTTTGTTGCACCAGCATCTAGTCCCGGATTTGAGCGCGCATCTGAACGACTTTGCTGATACGGCTTCTGCTATATCTCAATTGGATTTAGTGATTACTGTCGATACTTCTGTGGCACACTTGGCTGGTGCTTTGGGTAAACCGGTTTGGGTGCTGCTGTCTTTTGCTCCTGACTGGCGCTGGCTGCTGGATCGCGAAGACAATCCTTGGTATCCAACTGCAAGGCTTTTCCGCCAAAGTCAGCCGGAAAGTTGGCAAGAATTGTTTCAGGATGTGCAGGCGGCTTTGAGTTTATTTGCGATCGCAAATTCTGCTACTTCTGCTGAGGATGCTGCCAAAAATCTACCTCTGGAAATGACAGGCGCTAGCTTGGTTGAGGAAAACAAACAAATATTTGTGACTGCGGGCGAAGCTTTAGGAAATGACTCAGCAGCCAAGCATTTGCAGGGAATTGAGATATCTGTTGTCGCAACGGGCGACGAAAATTCGGCTGTTTTAGATGATTTATTGCAACAAGCAGAACATTTAATGGAAACAGGCGATAAGCTAGAGGCGATCGCCCTTTACGAACAAATTATATCTCTCGCTCCCAATTGTTTCCAAGCCCGAATTAATTATGGTTTTCTCAAACACGAAAATGGGGAATTAGATGCAGCCATTCCGCATTACCAAGAAGCTTTAGCGATCGCTCCCAATATTCCTCAAACAGCTTACAACTTGGCAAAGATTTTTGAGGAAAAAGGTCAAGTGGAACAGGCGATCGCACATTACGAACAAGCTCTGGCTGCTGAAGCGGATTTCGTGCCCGCACTGATTAATTTAGCGGTGGCGCTGCAAGAAAAGGGCGAACTGTTAAGGGCGCTCGATTTGTACCGCCGAGCGCTGGAAATTCAACCCCATAGCTGGGAAGCTTACAACAATCTGGCAACTGTTTTGCAAGAACAGGGCAATTTAGAAGAGGCACTGGAGTATTATCACAAAGCGCTGGAATTGCTGCCGGACTTTGTGGAAGCTATCAACAATTTAGGCAGGACTTTTCTGGAAAAAGGCGCAGTTGAAGATGCGATCGCCTGCTACAGACGGGCGATTCATTTGAATCCGGATCATGCTAGCGCTCACCTGAATTTGTCCTTGGCTTTGCTGTTGGCGGGAGATTTGGAAAATGGCCTCGCTGAATACGAGTGGCGCTGGGCAATTAAAGACTTTAAAACAGGCCATTCCTGTTATTTGACGGCACCGGGAAATACACTTTCGGCGAGAGAATACCGGCCGCTGTGGGATGGTTCCAATTTGCAGGGAAAGACTGTTTTGCTGCACGCAGAACAAGGTTTAGGCGATTCGCTTCAGTTTATTCGCTACGTTGAGATTGTCAAAAATCAAGGCGGCAGGGTAATTGTTGACTGTTACCCGCAATTGCGCCGTTTGTTTGCCATGGTTGATGGCATTGATTTGTTGATAGTTAGAGGTGAACCGCTGCCGGAATTTGACGTGCAAGTGCCGATGTTGAGTTTACCCTATGTTCTCGGTACAAGGCTCTCAACAATTCCGGCAACTACTGCTTATTTATCTCCCCCTCCGGATGCTGAATTTGCGCTTTTGCCCGATCGCAATTTGAAAGTTGGGATTGTCTGGGCGGGGAATCCCAAACACCGCAAAAATATGCAGCGTTCTTGCGGTTTGAGCAAGTTTCTGCCGCTTTTGGACGTTTCGGGGGTAACTTTTTACAGCTTGCAGAAGGAGGTTTTAGAGGCCGATCGCGCGCTGTTGAATGGAACGCCGATCGTCGATTTGAGCCCGCATTTTGGTGATTTGGCTGATACTGCTGCTGCGATCGCCAAACTGGATTTAGTAATTACTGTCGATACGGCTGTCGCCCATTTGGCGGGGGCTTTGGGCAAACCGGTGTGGGTTTTGCTGGCGTTTTCCCCGGATTGGCGGTGGTTGTTGGAGCGCGAAGACAGTCCTTGGTATCCCAGTGCAAGGCTGTTTCGGCAACGGGAAAGGGGAGGCTGGGAGGGTGTTTTCGCTAGGGTGGCGGAGGCTCTAGGCGCTGTTTCTGCTGAATTTGTGCCGTCGGAGGCGGCGGATTGGGAGTTGCAGTTGGGCCGAGATTTGCAACAGCAGGGCAATTTGGGCGGGGCGATCGAGTGTTACCAGCGGGCGATCGCGATCGATCCGAATTATGCAGCCGCCCACAGCAATTTAGGTGTTGTCAAACAGCAAAGCGGGCGGTTAACAGAGGCGATCGCGCATTACCGACAAGCCCTAGAAATCGACCCGAATTTGGCTGAAACTGCGAGCAATTTGGGCAGCGCGCTGGCGGAAGCAGGGGAGAATGAAGGTGCGATCGCCCAATACCAGCGGGCGCTGTCTTTGAACCCGAATTGCGCGGAAGCGCTGGTTAATTTGGGCCTGCTGCGGGAAGAGCAAGGGGATGTGGGGGAGGCTGTCAGGTTGTACGAGCAAGCGATTCAAGTCAATCCTGATTGTGCTGTGGCTTATTTGAATTTGGGCATTGCTTTGGAGGAACGAGGAGAGGAAACGGGCGCGAATTACGATCGCGCGATCGCAAATTACGAACGGGCGATCGCGATCGATGTCAATTATGTAGACGCCTTGCACAACTTAGGATACGCCTCGATCCGACAGGGCAGAATTGCAGATGCGATCGCCTATTACGATCGAGCTATGGCGGTGCAACCAGATTTAGCCGAAACTCTGATCGGTTTGGGGAGTTCCCTGCAACAGCAAGATAAGTTAGATGAGGCTCTAGCCGTCTGCCAGCAAGCAATTCAGCAGTTGCCATCCCATGCTGGCGCTCGCTGCAATCTGGGAATTGTCCTGCACAAACAGGGCAAAATTGCAGGTGCGATCGCCTGTTACCAGCAAGCTTTGAGCCTGCAACCCGACTTTCCCGAAGCTTTGAACAATCTGGGTAAGGCTTTTGAGGAAGCCGGAAATATGGCAGAGGCGATCGATTGTTACCGTAGGGCGATCGAGTTGAAACCGGGTAATATGAATCCCCTCAACGGTTTGGGGAAAGTGTTGCACCAAGGCGGCCAATTTGCGGATGCTGTCACCTGCTACAGTCAAGCAGTTCAATTCAATGCGACTAACCCAGAATCTCACCTAAATTTAGGTTTGGCTTTGCTGCTGTCTGGAGAGTTGCAGCGCGGTTTTTCCGAGTACGAATGGCGGCTCCTAATTAAAGAAAAAGAGTTTCCGTGCCACAACTTTATTCAGCCGATTTGGGACGGCAAAGATTTGGAGGGAAAAACTATTTTGCTTTGCCCGGAACAGGGTTTGGGCGATGCAATTCAGTTTATCCGCTACGCAGATTTAGTCAAGCAAAAAGGCGGCAAGGTAATTGTTTGGTGTTTGCCGCACTTGCAGCGGTTGTTTGCCCAAGTTTCGGGAATCGATGAGTTAATAATTAATCCCGACGATGCGCCTGATTTTCAAGTTCATACGCGGTTAATGAGTTTGCCGCACATTCTGGGAACAACTTTAGATACTATACCAGCTAATGTTCCTTATTTAGCTCCGCCACCCGGTTTGGAATGCGCTCTTCCGAACACTCCTAATTTGAAAGTAGGGATTGTGTGGTCTGGAAATACTCAACATTCACAAAATAAGGTACGATCGTTCCCGCTAGATTTGTTGGCAAAACTGTTAGAGATTCCCGGAGCAGATTTTTACAATTTGCAAAAGCAAATGACAGCAGACGAGCGCGCTTGGTTAGATCGAATGCCCGTCACAGATTTAAGCTCTAATTTGCACGATATGGCAGTTACTGCTGCGGTAATCTCGGCTCTGGATTTAGTCATTTCGGTAGATACTTCTGTAGCGCATTTGGCGGGTGCTTTGGGCAAACCCGTATGGATTTTGCTGTGTTTTGTGCCGGATTGGCGGTGGATGTTGGAGCGCGAAGATAGTCCTTGGTATCCCAGTGCAAGGCTGTTTCGTCAGTCAGCAGCGGGAGATTGGGATGGAGTTTTAGATCGGGCTACTTTGGCGCTTGAAGCAAAAATTCATGAGCATCAGGAAGCTCGACAACCAATAGAAATTCAGTCTAATATTGAGTTAGCTAAGAAACAATTCGATCGCGCAAATCTGCTGAAATCCCAAGGAAAGCTTGCCGAGGCGATCGCATATTTCAAGAATGCTTTAGTTTTGCAGCCAGATTCCATCGAGTCCGCTACTAATTTAGCCGTCACGCTACACCAAACAGGCGATTTAGCCGAAGCTGCCAACTATTATCAGCGCGCGATCGAAATTGACCCGAACTGCGCCCAAGCGCAAAATAACTTGGGTATTTTGCTGCAAGATCGGGGAAATATCGCCGAGGCTGTAATTTGCTTTCAAAAGGCGATCGCCCTAAATCCCGTTTATGTCAAAGCCCTGAACAATCTCGGCGCGACTCTCCAGCAGCAGGGCGAGATTCAAAGTGCGATCGTCTATTTTCAGCAAGCACTTTCCCTCAATGCCAATTACGTACCCGCCCTCGTAAATTTGGGCGTGGCGATGCAAGCAAAATGTCAGCCAGCGGAGGCCGGGCGGCTTTACCAGCGTGCAATTGAAGCAGAACCGAACAATTCTAAAGGACACTATCACCTGGGAAATTCATGTTTGGCTGCGGGCAAAATAGAGCAGGCAATTTCTAGCTTTGAGGTAGCAATATCTTTGCAGCCAAATTATGTAGAAGCCCTGACTAATTTAGGCAGTGCCGTGGAACTATTGGGAGACGTAAATCGGGCAATTTCATGTTACAATCAAGCTCTCGCAGTAGCTCCAGACTGTGTTAAAGCTCACTTCAATTTAGGCTTAGTCTTGCTGTTGACAGGTGACTTGCCGCGCGGCTTAGCAGAATACGAGTGGCGGTGGCACACAGATCAGGCGAAAAAATTGCCGCGGTTGAATTTTGACAAGCCAGTTTGGGACGGTTCAGATTTGAACGGACAAACTATTTTACTCCGCTGCGAACAAGGTTTGGGCGACGCAATTCAATTTGTCCGCTACGCCACAATTGTCCAGCAAAAGGGCGGCAAAGTCATTATATCTTGCTATCAAGAACTGAAGCGTTTATTTAAGCAGATTCCTGGTATCGAACAAGTGGCGGTGCGGGTGGAAGAATTGCCCGATTTTCAAGTACAAGCACCGCTGATGAGTTTGCCGCACATTCTCGGAACAACTTTAGACAATATACCCGCCAATGTTCCTTATTTAGCGGCGCCGCCGAATTGGCAATTTTCGCTAAATTGCGATCGCAATTTCAAAGTAGGGATTGTCTGGGCGGGAAGTTCGGAACATTTGAAGGATTTTGTGCGATCGAGCGATTTCAGCTATTTCTTGAAATTCTTAGATATTCCCGGTGTCAGTTTTTACAGTCTGCAAAAAGAAGTGTCGGCGGATGACATGACTTTGTTAACTCAAACTTCTGTCATAGATTTGAGCGACAATTTGAACGATTTTGCCGATACTGCGGCGGTGATATCGCAACTAGATTTAGTTATTTGCGTCGATACCGCTGTGGCGCACTTAGCCGGTGCGTTGGGCAAACCTGTCTGGATTTTGCTCTCATTTATGCCCGATTGGCGGTGGCTGCTGACACGGGAAGACAGCCCTTGGTATCCCACTGCGCGGTTGTTTCGGCAGTCAAAACCTGGTGATTGGGATGGCGTGGGCGATCGCATAAAAGTCGCTTTACAAGAGTTAATTCCCACTCCCACTGAGGCTAAATCATCATCAAGTGCGATCGCAGAAATAGACGTACAGTTTCACATAGCAAAGGCATTACAAAAACAAGGTAACAAAGCAGCCGCCGCGCGCTACGAACAAATAATTGCCACCTCACCCAACCACGCCGAAGCCCACACTTATTTAGGTTATCTCAAACAGGAAAACGGACAAATAGCCGAGGCAGTTTCGCACTACCAGCAAGCACTCGCAACCAATCCCAACCTGGGCAAAACCAACTTATATTTAGGTTATGCCCTGGAATCACAAGGAAGAGTTGCGGAGGCGATCGACTGCTATACTAAAGCAATTCAACTATCTCCAAAATCTCCAGATTTGCGTTTGAGACTAGCATTTGCTTTGCTGTTGACTGGCAATTTCCAGCATGGTTTTGCCGAGTACGAATCGCGCTGGCACACTCAAGAATTAGAACAACAATATACCAATTACCCGCTTTGGGATGGTTCAGATTTGCAGGGAAAAACAATTTTATTGCACCCAGAACAAGGTTTTGGCGATGCGATTCATTTTATCCGCTACGCACCTTTAGTCAAGCAAAAAGGCGGCAAAGTTATGGTTGCTTGTCATCAATCGCTGAAGCGTTTGTTTGAAAAAGTGGCAGGCGTAGATAATGTAGTCACAAATCCGCAGAATTTGCTAGATTTTCAAGTGCAAGCGCCGCTGCTAAGTTTGCCGCGAATTCTGGGGACGACTTTGGAAAACATACCTGCAAATATTCCTTATTTAGCTGCGCCCGATGATTGTAAAATTTCCCTAGGATCGAACAATAAACTAAAAGTAGGTATTGTGTGGGCGGGCGGGCCACTGCACCGCAAAAATCACGAGCGATCCTGTAAGTTGAGTGAGTTTTTGAAGTTTTTAGATGTTCCGGGCGCGAGTTTTTACAGCCTTCAGAAAGATTTGTCGGCGGGCGATTTAACTTTATTGAATCAACAGCAAATCCCCAATTTAAGCGAACATTGCCTCGATTTTGCCGACACCGCAGCGATTATTTCACAACTGGATTTAGTAATTTGTGTTGATACTGCGATCGCCCACTTAGCCGGTGCGTTGGGCAAACCTGTCTGGATTTTGCTCTCCTTTATGCCCGATTGGCGGTGGATGCTGACACGGGAAGACAGCCCTTGGTATCCCACTGCGCGGTTGTTTAGGCAGTCACAGGCGGGTGATTGGGATGCCGTGGGCGATCGTATAAAAGCAGCCCTAGAACAGCTAATTACCCGTTTCCAGGCTCTACCTACTAACGCATATCCAGAGGCTCAAACTGAAAATCCCCTCTCACAAACTCCGCTACAAATAATAGAAAATACTCATTCCCAGACTCTACCTGGTAATATATATCCAGAAGTTCTTCCTCAAAATATCCCCCCAGAAACCCCGCCACAAATAACAGGAATCGGCATCAGTTGGCCAGTCAGCATCACCAGCGGCTGGGGCATTTACGGCATGAATTTAACACTGCAACTGCTGCGAAATCCCGCCTGGGAAGTTGCACTTTTAGTACCGCCGTCCATCACCTCAGAATCCATCAATCCGCTGCACAAATCACTCTTGTCACCCGCAGTAGAAAAGCAGAAACAATTTCAGGAATTAGTAACAGCAAATTCCGACAAACAAATCAGTTGTAACTTTCCTGTACTTTACGCTTTGGGGAATAACTTAGCATCCTCGGGAGTTGAAAATCACCTAATCAGCCCTTGTCAAGTAGGAGTCATCTTTTTTGAAGACACCCGCATTACCGCAGCAGCCCTAGAAACAGCCAAAAAATATCGCGCCATTGTCGCCGGCTCCCACTGGAATGCCGATGTTTTGAGAAGCTGCGGCTTGACTAACGTCGCGATGGTAAATCAAGGAATTGACCCCACAATTTTCCATCCTGCACCTAAATCTAACTTATTTGGCGATCGCTTCGTCATCTTCTCCGGCGGCAAACTCGAATATCGCAAAGGGCAAGACATTGTAATCGCCGCTTTCAAACGATTTCGCGCCAAACATCCAGAAGCTTTACTACTAACAACATGGCACAACTTCTGGCCTCAGTATATGCTAGGAATCGAACAAACCGGAAATGTTGCGGGACTTCCCAATATCAACCGCGACGGAAGTTTAGGAATTTCGCAATGGTTGGCGGCTAACGGCTTACAAGTTGAATCTTTTATCGACATCGGTTTAATTCCCAATCACCTCGCCGGACAAATATTGCGAGAAGCCGACTGCGCTGTTTTCACCAATCGCTGCGAAGGCGGCACTAATTTAGTCGCAATGGAAAGTATGGCTTGCGGAATTCCTACTATTTTATCAGCAAATACCGGACATTTAGACTTAATTTATAGCAATATTTGCTATCCTTTGTCGCATCAAGGACGAGTTAAACCGACTGCTCATTTTCCTGGTGTAGAAGGTTGGGGAGAGTCTGATGTTGAGGAAGTTGTCGAGGCTTTAGAGCAAGTTTATACTAATCGCGAAGAAGCGAAACGTCGCGGTTTAGCAGCGGCGAATTTTATGCTCGATTGGACTTGGGAAAAACAAGTTAAACGCTTTTTGAATATTATTGGCGGGCTATATACATAATTCCCGTAGGGGCGGGTTCACCAACAATAATCGCCCCAAAACTAACAATTTCAAAAACCCGCCCTC
>NZ_JAEQCX010000201.1:0-5349 GCF_020738035.1 Microcoleus sp. PH2017_28_MFU_U_A | reverse complement strand
TAGACTGACATTCCGGGCATTGCATAATATTCCTTTTAAATGTGTGTGATTTGTGACGCTCCGACGACCATTTCATCATACCCTAGTTCAGCAACGCCATTAACCGAAATTAACCGAGAAAAAATCCCAGCACTTTACTCGTTAAAACCTGGATACAGTCCAATAAGCTTGGGTTAAGCTTTTTTGATGATTGCGCTGCCCAGAGATCGATCGCAGTGTATCTTTTTCACATCCTTGTTATCCGCAAGACAGTCTTATCCCAAGCGTGTTGTCTTATATACAAGATTCGCCAGTGGGGACAGCACTACCGATTTTTTTGCTAACCAGATCTCTAAACAGAGAAGAAATCTCCAGGGGCGATCGCCTGATTGCCTGCTGAGTCTACAGAAACGCGAGTAATTGCCATAAATCCCCAAGCTAAAAATACCAGTTTAATTGACAGGTATTTGGTCGATCGGGCTCCCAAAGCCTCCCAGAAGACAGATTCGTGGGGTTGTAGGGCGATCGGCTAATAGACTTCTTGCAAAAATATTTAGGACGGGCTAGAAGCCCATCCCACAAAAATCTTTTTTCTTGTGGGATGGGCTTCTAGCCCGTCCCAAAATTTGATTAATAAGGACTTTTGCAATCTTGTCTAATGTTTCGGAATAGTTGCTGCTGTGGTTTCTAGACTGTTATCCCATTTGGGTTGGCTGTTGTTGTCAAAATGTACTCAACTTGCTAACAACCTGCTATACTCATACTATAACCTACATATGTACATTAAATATTGACTATCAGGTGGGAATAAACAGCTAGTTTGATAGAAGCCTGATAGAAATTTAAGCCCTTACAGAACGTTGAAAACTGAATATGCAAGCAAAAAGCAACCACGTCCCTGAGACCATAGGAATTCAATAAAGAATGGTATTAAGTACGTCTACCCTGGTATTGTTTCGGGATTGGCTGATTCTGGCGCGATAAGTTCTCGCTTATCTATCTACCATACCCGCCATACGTTCATCACCCTACAAGCCCACGCTGGCACTGACTTACTTCTGTTAGCTACCGCCTGCGGTAACAGCGTAGAGGTCATCCAACGCCATTACCTAGGGATTGACACAACGGTTCAACTAACTGACATCTAACCCCCCCCAATCCAGCCCGCCCTAATAAGGCGGGTTTTTTATTGTCTATATTCCCATTCGATAGTCCATATGTAATCTGCATATGGGGTTTTCACCCTGAATAAACAGCCAAAACAAACCTACCTACCGCTTCCTGTAGTACACATTCCCCGCAGTAATACAAAATCATTCATTTCCGATAGCATCTCGCGTTTATTAGCCCCGGAAAAGGGTAAAAACAGCCCCTTAAAGCCCGATTACATCGCCAACATACTTGGGGGGGGGGATTTGCTCACTACCTCTCACCCTACCTACCCACCATCTACCCACACCTTTTTGCCTACATTTACCTAATACTTATTGACTTGAAGTTAATTAACATTATTACACAGGCGAGATGATACGTCACTTCATAAATTCATTGTTTGAATTCATAAAAGTCATAACCCTAATGTCATAAAAGTCATATTTTGAATCATTGGGGAGTTATATCTATCATGCCCGATCGAAAGATGAGGTATGTAGTTGGGCTTTAGCCCTCTTAGTTTCGTCGTTATATAAGCTTTCAGTCATACCTCATATTTTTGAGAAAGGCTGTCTATCATGTCCGCTCGAATTACCTTAGTAAGATTGGTTCGATAGTTGGAAATTCTGTCCTGGGATGGATGCGGACTGAAGTCCTCACTACAAACCTTAGTAAGATTGGTTCGATAGTTGGAAATTCTGTCCTGGGATGGATGCGGACTGAAGTCCTCACTACAAACCTTAGTAAGATTGGTTCAATAGTTGGAAATTCTGTCCTGGGATGGATGCGGACTGAAGTCCTCACTACAAACCTTTTTTGTTTCTGGTAATTGACGATGGGATAGGATTTTATGCAGTTTTAAGCTGAAGCTGTTGTTTTTTAGTCAAAAGCATCGCTATGTGCTTTTCATAATAAGCAGCTTCGTTAATGAATACAGGGAAAACTGTAGATTCTCCTTGATAGGGGAGCGATTCTCCCGTAAATGTGAGAAACATCGGTTCACCGGGATGTAAGGGTTCGTAATCTTTAAACTGAAGTTGGGGATGGATAGTGGCTTGCATTTCACCTACAGCATTTCTCGGGTAGTCTACGGAAACGATCGCCTGATATGCAGTTAAATGTGATGGTATAACTAGCGGATTGCCCAGATTTGTGGCATCGAGATAATCTACAATGGTGCGAACCAGCCTTTCGGTTTGCTGAAACAGATGGGCGTTAACGACTCCCTGGGCGATGGGCCCAACTTCTATCGTGCAACCAAAAGCAGATAGCGATCGCAACATTGGCGAATCCTGACCATCCTCATCTCGGAAACAAACTCGAACTGAGCGATCGAGTTCGCTTAAATAGGCTAATAATTGTAAATTGAATGGATGTTTGCTAGACGGTAAAATTGTCAGCCCCATGTTCGCCGTTGTGCTGTGGAGGTCGATAATGAAATCAGCCCCGTTTTGGTCTTTAGGACATAGTTGGGCGGAGATTTCCTTAGCGCGTGTGTCCTCGTAACCCGTCAAGTCTGGGTTAGCCAAATCTGCGCGGCTAAAGCAACGGTTCAAATCGCGATCGACATAACGCCGATTCAGCGCCACCGCTTTCGGGTTGGCTAATAAGGCAACTGTCTCAAAGGTCGATCGTTTCAGCAAGTCTGGGAATTGTTGAAACTTCTTAATCAGGTAAACTCCTGTTAACTCATTTCCGTGGGTTCCTCCGACAACTGCAACTCGTCGAATTACGTGCGACAACATAAATAATCCTCGTTTTGTGATAATTAAAATCGTAATTGCTCGCCAAATTTTCTAACTATTACTTCCAAAATAAACAAGTTATTATTAGATGTCAAATACTTTTTTTAATATAAGAATATACTCAAGAAGTATGGCAGTATCTACTCAATAACCGCTATAGTAATTATTCATTTCCAAGTTTAAAGTTTAACATCTAAAATCTATGGAACTTCGCCATCTCCGTTACTTCATTGCAGTGGCAGACGAACTGAGCTTTACCAA
The DNA here is from genome assembly GCF_020738035.1 of Microcoleus sp. PH2017_28_MFU_U_A. NCBI lineage: Bacteria > Bacillati > Cyanobacteriota > Cyanophyceae > Oscillatoriales > Microcoleaceae > Microcoleus > Microcoleus sp. PH2017_28_MFU_U_A. Next base: position 2,212 of record NZ_JAEQCX010000201.1, on the reverse strand, counting down.
TGCGGCAAAGCGATTGCACATTTCGCAACCGCCCCTAAGCAACCAAATTAAAGATTTGGAGACTGAATTGGGCGTGCAACTATTCGATCGCAAAAGTCACCCAATTGGGCTAACTCCAGCAGGACAGGCGTTTTTAGAAGAATCTCGTGCAACTCTGGCACTGTTAGAACAAGGGGTACATAAAACCCAGCGCATTCATCAAGGTGAATTGGGTCACTTGACGGTGAGTTTTACGAGTTCGATCGCGAATGGTGTCTTTCCAGAGATGCTGCGAACGTTTCGACAGCGATATCCAGAGGTAAAACTGATTTTACAGGAAGAAAATAGTGCTTTTCTAATTCAGAGATTGCGCGATCGCCAAACTGATATCATTTTTCTGTATCTCTACCACGAAATCTCGGAAGACAATGATTTAGAAACGATGTCTATCACGGAAGAACCACTTGTCGCCGTTTTACCTAAAAACCATCCGCTGGCAGCCAAATCCCAAATTTCGCTTGCTGACGTAAAAAATGAAGAATTTGTCATGCCCCTGCATCAAGTTGTGGCGGGTTTGTCTGAACAAATTTACCATCTATGTTCGCAAGCAGGATTTGTGCCGAAAGTTGTTCAAACAGCCGTCTTTATGGTCACGATTTTGGGGTTGGTTGCAGGCGAAACTGGTATTAGCATTCTGCCATCTCACGTCCAGAATCTTCAACGCAAAGGAGTGGTCTATCGTCCGATTCTGGAACAAACGACAACCACTAACTTAACTGCGGTTTGGCGACAGAATGATTCATCGACTATTTTGCAGCAATTTCTGGAGATTATTAAAAGCCTCTCAATTTATCAGCCGGAAACATCGATTATTTCAGCGTCAGAAGTAGAAGTAGAAGTAGAAGTAGGGTAGCCTCTAAAATCTAAAATCTAAAATCTAAAATCTAAAATCGATTGACGCACCCTACGGCTAATTTTATCACCCAAACAGGATAAAATCACTGCGATCGATCGCACTACCAGCCACTTTATTCACAGTAGCCAACAGTTGGCCGTTCGCAGAAATCGCGATCGCACCTGCATTAGGGCTTTGGGTAATAGTGAGTTGAGCAAAAGTTAAACCGCCCGCTAACACTAGCAAATCTTCACCTTTAGTGAAATCAGCAATGACATCGCTGCCTTCACCTGCGGTTAAAATAAAGCGATCGCGCCCAACACCACCACTGAGAATATCGTTACCTAAACCCCCAGTCAAAGTATCATCACCCTTACCGCCGTACAGAGTATCATTGCCGTCATCACCGCAGAGGTTGTCATTACCGCCGTTACCAAACAGCAAATCGTTACCCGCACCGCCACAGAGGGAATCTGGAGATCCGTTTAAGTCGATCGCGCGATCGCCGAAAATAGTATCGTCCCCATCGGCGCCGCAAATGCTATCAGTACCGCGATCGCCCAGCAGCAGATCGTTGCCCGTACCCCCCACCAGAACATCATCGCCCTTACCGCCGTTCAGCGTATCGTTGCCCTCTCCACCGCCCAGAGTATCCGCAGCATCTCCTCCATTCAAGAAGTCGTTACCAGCACCGCCAAACAGCAAATCGCGTCCGGTAGAGTCCGGGCTAGACGGGTCAAAACTGCCTCCAAACAAGCAGTCGTTACCCTCAGCCCCCACCAGAGTGTCGTTTCCCTTGTCACCCCAAATCAAGTCATCGTCTTTGCCACCGATCGCCACATCATCGCCTTTACCACCGAAAATGAGATCGTCGCCGGCATCCCCGTTGAGGTAATCATTACCTCTGCCGCCAAATAACAAGTCTTTGTCTGCATTCGGGCCAAGAGGGATATTGCTGGGCCGCCCGCCATAAATATTGTCGTTACCGCTTCCGCCCAGCAGAATGTCGTTCCCGTTGAAACCGTTGATAGCGTCGTTGAGATTGCTACCGATGAGGAAATCGTTGCCCTCAGTGCCGTTGAAAGTGCGATCGACTGAATTCGGCCCTGGAATTGAATCGATCGCAGGTAAGGTAATTTCGTCGCAAATGCGATCGTCGGCATTACCGCCACCAATGCTGTCAGAGTCAACAGGATTTGGAGTCGGAGTCGGAGTTGTCGCCGGAGTTGGACTTTCCGCCGGAGTTGTTACCGGAGTCGGAGTTGTTACCGGAGTCGGAGTTGTTACCGGAGTCGGAGTTGTTACCGGAGTCGGAGTTGTTACCGGAGTCGGAGTTGT
>NZ_JAEQCX010000060.1:0-74385 GCF_020738035.1 Microcoleus sp. PH2017_28_MFU_U_A | reverse complement strand
GGAATTGGGAATTGGGAATTGGGAATTGGGAATTGGGAATTGGGAATTGGGAATTGGGAATTGGGAATTGGGAATTGGGAATTGGGAATTGGGAATTGGTAATGGGAATTGGGAATTGGTAATGGGAGTTTTTTTTATTTACGATCGATATCAGATATTTTATCAATCATTTTTTCTTGCTTACCACCTATTGAGTTTAGATAAGCATTTAGCTTTGGCGACAAGTCATCAATTATTGGTTGGAATTTATTTACCTGTTCTATTCCCAACAATTTTCTAGCATATGCCAGTCTCAACAAACTGATTGTTTCATACAAAGAGCCTCTGGCAATCTTCACAAAACGCCGATTGTCTTGATAATTATACCTGCCCCGTCCTTCTGCAATATTAGCACAAACACTATCGGCTGCACGTACAAGTTGTTTCCCCATAGTATCTTTCGTAAAAAAGTCCCACTCTTTGACAATAAACCAAACCTGATTTGCTAGTTTTTCAGCCAACTTGTAAACATCCAAATCTTCAAAATCCGGTCTACTCATATCCCAACCCTCTATTACCTATTACCCATTACCTATTACCTATTACCTATTACCTATTCCCCATTCCCCATGATTATGTGTTCGATGACTCTTGTTGTTGGAATAGGCAGTAGTAACGCCCTTTCAGAGCCATTAATTCTTTATGAGTTCCGCGCTCGACTACAGAACCTTGATCCATCATAATTATTATGTCGGCGTTTTGGATTGTAGTCAGGCGGTGAGTAATGAAAAACACCGTGCGGCCGGCGAAAGATTCTGCTAAGTTGTTGCAAACTTGGCGTTCGGAATGGTAGTCCAAGGCGCTTGTAGCTTCGTCCAAAATCAGCAGTTTCGGGTTTTGCAAAATCGTCCGGGCGATCGCCAAACGCTGCCGTTGACCCCCAGAAAGCGACGCACCACGTTCTCCCACCACCGTATTGTAACCAGCGGGCAAGCCCATGATAAAATCGTGAGCTACAGCTAATTTCGCAGCTCGTACAATCTCATCCGTACTCGCATCGGGATTGCTCAGAGCAATATTTTCTTGGACAGTACAGTTAAACAGCAAAGTATCTTGCAGTACCACGCCAAGCTGACTGCGGAGCGAATATAATTCCACCTTGGCAATGTCATAGCCGTCAATAAAAATCCGGCCCGAAAGCGGGGCATAAAGACGCTGCAACAGCTTCATCGCCGTACTCTTACCGGAACCGCTTCCCCCCACAATTCCCACAAAACTGCCCTGGGGAAATTCCAAGTTCACATTCGCCAATTGCAGCGCGCCGCTCTCTAGGAATCGGAAGGAAACCTCTTCATAGGTAACCTGCCCTTGAATTGCCGGCAGCGGGATATTGCTCCGGTCTTCCTCGCTGGTTTCCGTGGGTTTGTCGATGATATCCTTGAGCATATCGATCGACATCGAGACCTCTTGGAAACTCTGCCACACGCTCACAAACCTGAGGAGCGAACCAGTCACGTTACCGGAAATAATTCGGAAAGCAATCAACTGACCCAAAGTAATGTCATTGCTCAGTACCAAATAAGCTCCCACCCACAACTGAGCCAAGTTACCCACTTGGTTTAAAAAACCACTAATCGTACCTGCCGTAGTCCCGGTCAGAATTGTTTTAAAACTGGCTGTAATATATTTTGCGTAACGGCTAGACCACTCCCAGCGGGATTTCAATTCAATATTTTGAGCCTTAACAGTTTGAATTCCGCTGACTACTTCCACTAGATAGGATTGAGAGTCAGCAAAACGCATATTTCTTTGTTTGATCAGGCGCAGCACCAGCGGATTGATCAGAACAATCATCAGCGCTAGTACCGGGACAACTGCCAAAGATACGAAGGTTAGTTTCACACTGTAGGAGAGCATCACGGCGACGTAAACCACCGAAAATACTGCATCGAGAACCACTGTCAGAGCGGTACCTGTCATGAATTCCCGAATCTGGCCCATCATGCTGAATTTGTAGACCAGATCTCCGACGCGCCGGTTGTCAAAATAACTCTGGGGCAGCCGGAGCAAGTGGTCGATTACCTCCGCACTCAATTTGACATCAATGCGGTTGGAAGTATCTACAAATAAGAAGGTACGCAAACCGTTGAGGAGTCCTTCAAATAGGGCAACACCTAACAGAAACGCACCCAAAATATCCAAGGTGTCGATGCTGCGCTGACCTAATACTTTATCAATAATTACTTGGCTGATTAAAGGGTTGGCAAGACCAAATAGTTGCACAAAAAACGAGGCGAGCAATACCTCAATAAATACTGTTTTGTGTTCCATCAGCGCCGGCACAAACCACCAGAAGCTGAACTGCTCTTTTTGTTCGACTTGCGGCTCTTGCAGCAGCAGGACTTCTCCCTGTTCTCCCCAGTCTTCTCTAAACTGAGGTACCCGCATCCGCATCAGCCCCTTTTCTGGGCTGGCTAGTACCAATTCTTGCTCGGTGATGCTGTAAACAATGGCAAAGCTATCTAGGAATTTAATCATGACCGGAGCTTTGATCCGGTTGATCGCATCTGCTGGCACTTGCGCCAATTGAGGGGTCAGGCCGATGCTTTGGGCGATCGCCCCACAGGCTTGCAGATTGATAACACCAGCGGTTTTTAACTGATTTTCTAGAACTTTGCGGATGATATCCCGACGAAATTTGATACCAAAATACTTGCTCAACATTTGGAAGCAAGCTAGCGGGGCATCTATTTGCCCTTTGGCGCGGAAAACTGGATATTTCCCCGCATCCTTTGGTGCGTCGATTTTGGGTTCTGGGGGACGAGGTGGGGCGATGGGTACATCATCAAAAATGATGCCTCGCTTTTTCCCTAAGCCTCCTGTTCCTGTGTCTGTCTCGCCAGTTAAGGGATCTTCTAGCTCTGATGGTGATGCTGAGGGTTGCCGGAAGCCTACCAAGCGGGCACCGGCGCTGCCTTCTACTTTTAAGGATTTGGCTGCATTTTCAGCAGAGAAACGGCTGCCGGTGGGAAACTCGCCCAAGACGCCGCTGCTGACTAGCCAAATTCGATCGGCATCTAGTTCGTTAGCGAGGTCTTGAGTTTTTTTGTTACCCTTTGGGACGTTGACAACTGTTGCGTCTTCCCAAGCTTGCCGAGTTAGTTCCTTGAGATCCGAAGTGCCGTCGGCTTGGCGCTGCAATTCCAGGCTCAACAGTTCAAACACTTCGCTCAAGGAAGAGTGAGCGTGAAAAGCTTCTCCAAATGTCGGCTGTTTTTCCAGTACACTCAGGAAATCTTCAGCAGGTAGGACGATCGCGATTACATCTGTAGAGGCGATCGCAGTTTCGCAGGGAACTCCTCTGAGCAAGCCAGCCCAGCCGAGAATTTCCTTTGACTGCACCAACCGCAAACTGACGTGGCGCTGCGATCGTTGGTCAAAGCCCAGCAGCCGGGCCTGACCTTGATAGATAATTGCCACCTGAGTCGGCATTTTTTCGCGTTCAAACAGGGGTTGCCCCGTCCGGTAGCCAAGGAGCTGGCATTTAGCCACCAAGGCCGTTAGATCCGTCTCTGACAGTCGGTCAAAGGGAGGTGTTTGAGCTAAGAAATCCTGAATTTGGGAGAGGGAAACAGCGGAAGAAGTCATGATATTGAAGACACCGAAGAGAGGGGCTGTAGCGGGCCTATTTGCGATATTTGTTCGGCGAGCCAGCTTTCAAAGAGTTCGTTAATCAGGTGCAGCCGCATCGATTCGTCGAGCTGGGCCGGCATGAACTTTTCTAGTCGAATAATTACCATCCATTCTGCCAGAGGACGGGGCGTCCAAAGTTGATTTGGCTGGCTGACTGATAAAAGTTTACTAATTGCCGGGTGAGGCTGACTGAGGGGTACTGGGCCCAACAGGCCGCCCGACTTTGACTCTGGGCCTTCCGAGAAGTCGCGAGCTACTTCAGCAAAGGTTTGTTCCCCTTCCAGGATGCGGAAGTAAAGTTCGTTTGCCAGTGCTGGATTTTTGGTGCGTACCAGGGAATAGACTACGTGGTCTAGACTGGCTTTGCGGGTTAAAAAATAATTATCTACTTTAGGTCTCCAAGTCTCTTGCTTAAATTTTTCGATCAGCAAGGGCCTGACGGCCATCTCTTGAAGTTCTTCTTCTGTCATATTTTGACTCCGCAGCCAAGCTTCTCTGGCGTCGGGGGCTGTCAGTTGGTGCTGTACCAGAAAGTTCTCGACGGCGGATTTGCGTTCTTCGTCGCTGCAACTAAAGGATGCGATCGCTTGGTCGATGATTACACCCCGCAAGAATTGGGGCATCAACTGGTAACGCTTCAGGAGCGATGGCATATCCTGAGCTTGCAGTAATTTATCGCCTATTTGAAAAAGTCCTGTCATTTTTTAATCTCCAACTGACTTGCGCTTCCCCTTTTAATCTAGCTGTGGCAGGAAAAGAGCGACAACCACTAACCCCTCAATCTCCCGATGATAGCAGAGCGTTAAGAAACCTAGCGCTATAGCTGTCTATTTCTTGACGCTTTGCATCCAGACGGGGTTCCTTTCAAATAGTTTGCCTATTTGATGGGAGTAAGCGCGACTGTCGAGAATTTTGGGATTTGCCGCCATTGTTTGCTGGATTCGATCCCGATAGCGCCGACGCAGTTCTGGGTTGGTTCCCAGTGCTGTACTCAGTTCTATATAAGAGTTCTCGCTATGTGCTACCAGTTCCGGAAGTTGTAGTTCTTCGAGGACTGCTGCAAATTGTCCCGATCGAGTTTTTTGCCCTTTTCTTGCCACTACAGGCAACCCGGCCAACAGCGGTTCAGCAAAGGGGCCGGCATCGCTGTATGGATAGGAGTCTAAATATATATCAGCCAATTCCAGACATTTTATGCAATCTGCACGATTTGATAGCGCTCGTATCACAACTACCCGCTTTTTGTCAATTCCAAATTCCCCGAAAGTCGATCGAATTTGGTGGTAAAAAGGCACCGTCGGATAGTTTTCGGTGCGCGATCGAAAGGGATACAAAACTAAAATAGAATTCGGTACACCCGCAATAATTTTTGCCCAAGTTTCTCGCAATTCTGGGATAATTGTCCGAGCCCGAGCACAGGACATGAACACTACAGATTCATCGGTGGCTCCCCAACTGCTGCGAGTCGGTTCAACGGTGGCAGGGGCTAACTCTACAGGATAGCTGAAACAAACTCCCGACCCTTCTAAAGTAATTAATTTTTCGCGATACTCTGGTGCATCTGCCGGCAAAGTCAAATCTCCGACAATCAAATAATCGATATTGCGGGCTGCGGTAGTGGCGGGAGTGGATGCAGCGGTAGCAATTTGCACCCGCGCCAGTCGGTGCAAGCACAGCAGCGCGCTGGGCCCGGAAGTGTCGGCGATATTGGTGCTAATTAGCAGAATATCTAAATCGTGCGATCGAATTTCCTGCACTTGCTGTGGCAAATCTTCCGAAAGTTGCACCAACTTGTCAGCGCAACTTCCGCAATATTGCGCCAGTTTCTCATCTTGTACCTGGAAATAGTACAGGATAACTTCAAATTTGTTTCTATCTAAATATTCAAAACTCGGAATAGCAGCCCAAGTCTCCGATTCCACACTAATTTTGTCGAGCAAAATTCCCAATCTAACTTTAATTGGCTTCGATACTCTTGGAGCAAAATCCCAGTTTATTTCACAGCCAATTTTTTCTAAATAAAATTCCAGAATATCAGCTCGCTGGCTCAAGACATTCAGCAAATTTGGATCGCTCAAATACAAAGCTTTGAAGCTAACACTCTTCGCAATAAATCCGGCCACATAAGACCAAACTCCCGCATTTGGAAAACGGGCGATATTCGCAGCAACATACTCAATTAAATCCTGGAAATATTCTGAATATCTTTCAACCTCTCCCGTTTGTTGAAAACAATTCGGAGACTGAAATAGAAATTTCAGAAAATCATCAAAAAACCACTGGGGAATCGCTGAATCTTTATACTCTAACGGCAACTGATAAGCCTCGCGGTACAGCATAGCTGCCAGACAATAGGGCATCTTATCGGCAATTGCCCCTGCTGAGCCAAGTTTCGAGTATAACTGGCGGACAAAACTTTGTTCCGACTCCGTTAAAATTTCATGTTTGAGGTGGCCCTCTAGTAGCAATTTATGAGCTTTCCCCGCTGCTTGCGAGTAAGCACTTTCTATTTTATCAACGGGACAATTTAGCCAAGCTTCAGCTAGTTGTTGGCGGCGTTGTCGCATTTGGAGCAAAATTGACTGGTTTGATGGCAATTTTTTGTACTTGTCAACCAGTGCTGACAAGTCAGATATATTAGGCTGGGTTCTCGATGCCAACTTTTGCCGAATTGTCTGTTTAATTTGTTGATTCAGGAAATTGTAATCAGGACTATTTAGGAGTTTCTTGTAAAATCTAATGACATCTTTATGATTTTCCCCAGCAGCGAAGTTTTTCCAGGTTTGTTGTTCGGGATGAATCCGCAGTGACGACAGTTTTTCGTCTACAAACCCGACGTGATAGTTTCCCATGATCCGCCACCACATATCTAAGTCTACATACTGAGATAATCCTGAATCAAACAATCCTATTTCGCCAAAAACTCGGGCGGCAATTAATACGGTACTCGGTTCGCCAATTTTGTTGATGGGGTTGTTCAAGCAGTTAGCATCTGCTAGCAAGTCTTTTCCGGGCTGAATAGATTTTAAATTCGACCAACTTTTGTGCAAATCTTTGATTGATTGGGAAGCTTTCCGCAAAATTGGGTGAGATTCATCTTCAGCGATGGTGATGCCGCGCGGGGAGAAAACCATGCCTATGTCTGGGTTTTGTTGGGCGGTGGCGACCATTTTGGCGATACATTCTGGTGCCAGCAAGTCGTCTTGAAACAGAAATTTGATGTATTCACCTTTGGCTTGCTGGATGCAGAAGTTCCAGTTTTGCGATAAGCCGTAGTTGCGGTGCAGGATGATGCGGAAGTCGGCGGATGTTTGCGATTGGAAGGATTGGGCGATCGCAATTGTGCGGTCTGTGGAGCCGTCGTCGGATACAATCAGTTCTATATTAGGGTAAGTTTGGGCGATCGCGCTTTTGATTGTTTCCTCAATAAATGCCTCTCCGTTGTACGTCGGAATGCAAATGCTTACCAAAGGCTGCCAGCTTCGCAGTTCTACTTTTGATTGAATTTGTGGGTTTGACTCTCGGAATTTAGCTTGGGGATGAGATTGCTTCGTTCCTCGCAATGACAAGGAATTTTGATTGAATTGGGCCCAAATTTTTGCAGGCTCTGCTTTGACCATTCGTGACAGAGGCAAATTTTGAAAATTATCGGTAATTTCGGCAATATATTCGAGACGTTGTTTAATTTTACTACCTGTAACTTGCGGGTTGAGAAAAGTATGAATTTCCGTAGCCGCTACTACTCCAACTTGTTCAGCTTCCCGGTAATTTTTGAAGACGTATCGCATGAAATCAGCAGCGTGTCCGACATCCGGTTCGGCCCAAACATTACCTTTTTTATAAGGCCCGCAATCTTCCTCGATTGGGACTAACTTATACTTAACTAAAAAGCTATTCCCAACATTCATAAATTCTGTATTTGATGAATAACCGGTGGCAATTACAGGTTTACCATAAAACATCGCTTCAGCCATCGTTAAGCCGAATCCTTCGCAGCGGTGCAGCGACACGTAACAATCGCAACTGTAAAGCAAACCGTTGATTTCATCTTTGGATAAATACCCGTCTTGATGTCTGATATTTGCAGAATCATCTATGGCAAAATTCAACAATTCTAAATCTTTGAGATTTTTGTCGGAGTTGGAAGATTTGATCAGCAATAATACGCGGTCATCTTCACCAAAAGCTGTTTTAAATGCTTGGATGACTGCCAAAGGATTTTTGCGTTCGATGCGGCTACAAAAGTCGAAGACAAACAGAAAAATAAATTTATATTTAGGTAAATGCAGTTCTTCCCTGCTGAGGGAAGGTGCAGGTAAAAAAATACTGGGCATGATTTTGATGACTGGAATTGGCGAAACTTGAGAAATTGCTTCTGCACAAGAATTGCTGTAAGTCCAGATTTCGTGAAAGTGATTAAATGCTGGCTGCCATTGGGGAGGAAATCCGGGAAGTTCCCAGGCCCAAAAGCCGATATTGTATTTATTCTCAAAATAGCTGGAACCTCTATCTTTGATGAAAGTTTTAACTTCATCAGCGTTGACTTGAATTAGATTTACCGGATGGGGATTGTCTGGGCTAAAGTTTTGATATGTGGTGTCTTTTTTACGGTGGGGACTGCGGGTAAAATTGTTGATAGCCAAGGGAATTCCGGCGGCTTCTGCGGCTCTGATGTTGGCTCTTACTCCTTCTCCTATGCCAAATTCGCCGTTGATGTATCCGGCGATGTTTATTCCTAAATTAGGATTCATAATTTATAATGTATTTAGTACAGTGCTGTGTTTATTTTTGGGGAATCAGCCGAATCGATCGATCGCCTCAATTGAGCTTGCATGAGAGTATGGTTTAGCGCAAATTATAATTTTGCCGAATATTTGCTAACGTATATCAATCTTTGCACGATTGGCGAACAAGATTTAAATGAACCGCAGAGTATGCAGAGTACGCAGAGGGCCAGAAGAGAGGGAAGAGAAAGAGTTGGCATCGCGAAAATTTGGTGCTTGACAAATGTGCCGATCGCCATTGTATACTGGCATCGCCATGCTAACCTTCGTCTGCTGGTCTGTTGACATGGATTGCTCTGCTTTATTTTACGGCAAACTAATCAGGAATTTTAGGGAAAGTGATCGATCGCGCCAACCACGACCTCTTCAAGCTGCTACCGCCGGATGCTAAAGTCATTGTTGAAATTGGCTGCGGTACTGGTTCTAGGGGCGAACACTACAAGCTGATCAATCCCCACTGTCAGTATATTGGCATTGAATGCGATCGCGAAAAAGCGAAAATTGCAGTCGATCGGCTAAACTGGGTGGCGGTAGCCGATATTGAAGAAATTGCGATCGCCAGTCTCGACATCGAACCCGGAACTGTCGATTGCTTGATTTTTGGCGACTTGCTACCCTATCTCAAAAACCCCTGGGAGATACTACAGCAGTACAGTGCTTTGCTAAAGCCGGAGGGGCAAGTTTTCGCCACAATTCCCAACGTTCAATACTGGCGGCGCATTGTCAATCTGTTGCGGGGACATTGGGAAAATCCCGACAGCAAGATGCAGCACTGGTTTACCCTGGAAAGAATTAAATCATTATTTGCTCAAGCCGGATTGCAGGTTTATGAATTGCAAGGGAAGGGACACAAAACCGAAAATTTTGCCCAATTCCAGCAATTGCTGCATCCAATGGTGAAGGCGTTAGAGCTCAAATCCAGCGATTTTGCTACGGAAACTGGTGCTGAATATTATATTGTGCGATCGACCAAATCGACCGTGCAGCCGCGCAGACTGCTGATCCAAACCATTATTATGGCTCCTACAGGGTGCGATCGCGTGCGAGTTCTGGAACCGGACAAATTTAGCGCCACAATTCCCGGTGTCCGCACCGTATCGGGAGTGAAAACAGCAGCATTAATTACCGAGTTTCCGGGAGAAGAAAAAGTCTTCGTCTGGCAACGGACAATCATGCAATATCCGGCTTACATTCCCAAACTCAAAGAACTACTAAAACAAGACTATTTAATAGTAGCCGAAATTGACGACAATCCCGTCCGCCGCCGCGAATACGCAGACAATAATTACCTCAGCTATCGCGGCTGTCACTGCGTTCAAACTACAACAGAACCGCTAGCGAAAATTTTGCGTCACTACAATCATAATGTTGCCGTATTTCCCAATCAACTAGCCTATCTACCTCCGCCGCGAATCTATCCAGCAGAACATACCGTCACAATATTTTTTGGCGCGCTCAACCGCGAGAATGATTGGCAGCCAATTATGGCAGCACTGAATCGAGTTTTAGCTGCACACAAACACCTGATTCGAGTTAAAGTTATCCACGATCGCAGATTTTTTGAATCTTTGGAAATACAGCAAAAGGAATTTGAATCTTTTTGCAGTTACGAACGGTATCAAGAAATCATGTACAGTTGCGATATAGCTTTGCTGCCGCTCGTTGTCAACCCGGTTAACGAAATGAAATCTGACTTAAAATTCATTGAATGTGCGGCGCGAGGAGTAGCGGTTTTGGCGAGTCCCACAGTGTACGAAGATTCGATAGTAGAAGGTGAAACCGGATTGATTTACAAACATGAAAAAGAGTTTGAAACTAAGCTAAATTCGCTGATTTCCGACACTTCTATGCGCCAGGAAATAGCCGCGAATGCTTACGAATGGGTGCGCGACAACCGCTTGCTGTGCGGACACTACCGCGAGCGCCGAGACTGGTACTTGCAAATGCGAGATGAGTTGCCACGTTTAAACGCTGAGTTGCGATCGCGATTGCCTGAGTTGTTTACCGACTGAATGCGGTAAGATTTATAGGGGTTTTTGTGCAATACGCTTGCGATCGGACAAGACGGCGGATAAGACGGCGGTTGAAACCGCTGCTATACAAACGATGTCCGCCTCCGCGGACTCAAGAGAATAACGTAATTTTAACCGTCCAGTCTTCAACCTGCGGAGGCAGGTTTTGTCTGTATAAACGCGGTTTCAACCGCCCAGTCTTCCGTTTTATTGTTTAATTTTTAATTGTTGATAAACACAAATGCGAATCCTATTCACTATTGCTCACTTCTACAATCCCAGCGGCGACGGGAAACACGCTTCCCAACGAAACGATCCGCAACCGCGCATCAATGCTTTAACAGCTTGCGTGACTTCGCTGCAAGCTTTGTATGGCAAATCTCAGTGCATGATTGACATTGGCGAATGTGCCACTATCCCAGCAAATCAATCTCAAAAGCACGAAATCGATATTGTTGTTTGCACTACTCAAGGTTATCACCTTTTGCCTCAACTACCTGTGCAGCCGAGGTCTTTTATGCACCACGCTACCAAATGCGAACCGCTGCTGTTGGGGTTTGAGTGTCAGGCTGTTTTGCGTTCTTGCCTTAACAAATACGATTATTTCTGTTATTTGGAAGATGATTTAGTTCTCCACGATCCGTGGTTTTTTAGTAAATTAAATTGGTTTACTCATCATGGTGGACATGGAAATTTGTTGCAACCCAATCGCTATGAAGTATCGCCTCAAGGTGCTGTTTTTAAAGCATATATTGATGGTGATTTAGTGCCAGGAGCTACTGCTAAATTTCAAAATGTGGAGGAGCAGCCGCAGTTGGCAGGGAAAATTATGGAACAGCCAATCTCTTTTGAGCGGACTTTGAATCCTCATTCCGGTTGCTATTTTTTGAATGCGGAACAGATGGCTCACTGGGCTAAGCAGTCTCATTTTTTGGACAGAGATACTAGCTTTGTTGGCCCGCTGGAGAGTGCGGCAACTTTGGGAATTATGCGGACTTTTAGAGTTTATAAGTCAACTCCTGCTTATGCTAATTTTTTGGAAATTCAACATTTTGGAGTGAGTTTTCTGAAGTTAATTGGTAATAAGGTGCGGATTTCCGAAGAAGCGTGAGCAGCCTATTTGGGGCGGGCAAGATGCCCACCCCACAAGATCAGACGGCGGTTTCAATCGCTCGGTTTTATTCAACCTGCGGAGGCAGGTTTTGTCTGTATAGACGCGGTTTCAACTGCCCGGTTTTCTAGGAATTCAAATTATCGCCGATTTTAACTGTACCGCTGTTGATGATTTTGGCTAAAACTCCTGTTTGTGCGTGACCGAATTGTTGTTGTAGTAAACTGAGTAGGGGAATATCTCGATCGCCCGTTTGTGGATTTACTTCTACGTTGACACAGCGACCAATTCGTGCTGTAACTTCGATCCGTGCTGCACCTAATTGAAACTGTTTTCCGATTAACTCAAATTCCGACCAAGCTGAAACGCCCTCTAGCACAACGTTTGGGCGAAATCTGCCCACATCTATATTTTGCTGGGCGACTTCGGTTAATCGATCGAGTGTAGCTTGACTGAGGAGAGAAATATGTACCGGTTCTCGATCGGGATAACGAGTTTCCCCACTACTGTTACCGATTAACCGCAAAGGTGCAAACTGCGGGTGTCTCGCTTCTTTTGTTGGTTGAGTCGCCGCCAGATAGTCGGTAAAAAAAGTGCTGATGCGATCGCGCCCCGCTGTTGTGTTCGTTTCTGCTGACAACACTGCAACTCCTTGACGCTTGACTGTTAAAACAGCCGTTTCCGGTTGATAATGGCATTCCAAAGCTGCTAGCAGAGGCCAATCGTTTTGAACCGCCAAATATTTTTTGCTAATCCAAGACGCGCTATCGGCGGGCATCTTTGCACCTTCAAGATAATCTGTAAACAGCAGCGCAAAAGCGCGATCGCCCTTAATACCATGTCCTTTCGTTAAAGCAAACTCCGACATTGCTTGCGGTGTTAGCCCTTTAATTGGATAAGTAAATAACTGCTTGATTGTTGCTACTGTCATAAAAATCTCGGAAATTGCTACAATTTTAACTCTAACTCTTCTTCCACCTTTATTAAGGGGGTTTTATAGTAGCCATCATAGAAATTTAGGTACGTAGTTGGGCTTCAGCCCTCTTTATATGTATGTCTAAAGAGGGCTCGCATCCCAACTACGTACCTATCTGTTAGGGGGTATCGAAGATGTAGCAGACATTAATTTAACTCAACCTAAAAACCAATTAAGCTAACAATTCATAGCGGCGAATATCTGGAAGCGCAACTGCTAAACCGTCTAATTTCTTCACTGCGGCTTGAATGTGAGTTGAGGCGAGATGCTGTTCGAGCAAAGCTGCACTTTCCCACTCTTCAAGGAAGGTAAAATCTGTAGGATCGGCTTGATTTTGGATAAGTTCGTATTTGATGCAGCCTTCTTCTTGGCGAGTTGGCTCCATAATGCTCAGAAGTAGAGATTTAAGTTCTGCTACTTTGTCGGGAAAGGCTACGAGGCGCGCGATTACTCGCAAGGTTGGTGTGGACATAGAAGAAAAAATGAACAGATATGGCGATCGAATTTACCGATATTTATCGGGCAAACTCTATTAAACAGGATTTTACTTAAACTAACCTAAAAGAGGTCGATCGGTCAACAGCGAGCATAATCTTTCCAGGACGCGATCGAGTTTCAAAAACCCCCTTTATTCCGAAATTCTTCGTTACCAACCGCAGAACTTCGTATAAACCCGGTTTCTTTGTATATTTGAACCCACAAGTAAGTCCACCTAATTAAATCTACAATACGGATCGCTAAAAAGCTTGCTGTTTATGTCTTTCTCCCTCTTCCAACTGTCAACTATCAACTGTCAACTGTCAACTGTCAACTGTCAACTGTCAACTGTCAACAACTGTCAACTGTCAACTGTCAACAACTGTCAACTGTCAACTGTCAACAACTGTCAACTGTCAACTGTCAACTGTCAACTGTCAACAACTGTCAACTGTTCCGATCAATCTTTGGGATAAAATCGCTTGTTGTCTGTAGAATATTCCCAGGCGATCGCCTCCGGGTCTTTTTCGCTACTCCACTGAGCAAACTCTGGCTTAACTTTCCATTTGCCGATCGTACTTGCATGAACCTTGAACCTGCGGGAAAGTTCTGTTTGGGTAAAAGAGATTTTGGGCTTTTGAGGAGTCTTGGTTTGAGCAATCGGAAATAAATTTGGTTTTTTCTCTTGTGCTTTTTCCCGATTTGTGGGAGGCTCTTGAACAGCTATTGCGACATTAGGTGTTTCGCTTTGAGTGACAGTGGGGGCTATTTGAAAATAATACAAAATTCCGCCTTCTTCGGTTACTTGAAAATCGGCGGCAAACTCAAGAGCCCGTTCGTCGAGATATTCTTGAACCTTTTCTCCCGGGAGTTTCGCATTCATCGCCAAATCCAAGGCCGTAACTCGCCCTTGATTTTCCTTGATCAACCTGTAGAAAACCGAGTCTAAATGAGCGAGTCTGTGTTTTTGCTGCTGCTGGTAAAGCTTGTAAGCCCAAGCAACGCCCGCTGTGGTGGCGATCGCCCAAAACATCGTTCCCGACTCGAAACTGGCAACCGCCGTCAAGCAAATAGGCAAAAGCAGGGTAAGATATCCCCAAATGCTGCCCTTCTGTAGGTTATTGCTGTTTTTGACCATAGTTCCTAAACGGCTACGTAGTTTAGTTTAGCAGAGCGTGTCTGAAAGCCGCAGGAGTGTTTTGACAGTGGATATATCGATCGCCCTTGCCAAAAAACGGATACCGTTCGACGTACCCCTGTCAAGCGATCGCTCCCAATTTTAGACCCCAGTTAAAGCCCCCAGATTCAGATCGAGGAGTAAATCTCAAATCTAAAAATGGAAAATCGACTGAAACACTCTACTACAACATCCCATAATTTACTTTTTGCAACCGAGGATTCATGTACTTTTTTCGCAAACAAATTGCCATCCTGTTCGTAGTTGTTGCTTGCTGTACGCTGACGATTAGTTGCAGCGGCGATAACCGAACTGTCCAGTGTACCAAACTTATTGCAATTGTCACCAAAGGCAACGCTCTCATCAATTTTAAGAACGGCACCTACGATGCTGCAACGAGCAAGAACTTAGCTAAAGATTTGAACCAGACAGCTAAAGAAATTGAGGCTTTGCGAATCACAGATGCAACCCTCAAAGAAATTCAGGCGCCGTCGGTTAAATTTTTCGGGGAAATGGGTCAAGGAATCGGCGACATGGGCAAAGCTCTTGAGGCAGGAAATCGGGCTTCTACAAGTATAGAAGGTCGAGAGCAAATCAAAAAAGCTAAAGCGGATATTGTCCAAGCGGGACAGCGAGCAAATCAAGCAGCCAAAGATCAAGACGCTTTGACTGAAAAACTCATTAATTATTGTAAGAGCGATCGCTAAATAGGTAATTACAAAAACAACCAGAAAATCAATTATAATATCCAGCAAGATGTTATTGTTTTTGGCGATCGCCTACATCATAACCAATGACTTCTGACTAATTACCCATTCCCAATGCCCAATGCCCAATGCCCAATTCCCAAATTTAATGATGAATTTCTAGATTCAAAATATAGGAACCGAGTTGTACTTTTTCCGACCACAACTCATATTCTAACCGCAGGTGTTCCGGTTCCGGCTTGCCTGTCAGGGTCAAGTTGCGGGTGAAGTTTCGGAGGCGCAACTGTTCGGGAGTCGCCAGCGATTCGCCCTGAAGCCAATAACGGCTCAGGCCGTACATTCCGCGTTCCCAGCAGTGGCGGTAACTGTACTTGCCGTTTCCTTGCATCGTCATAATCACTCGATAGGGCGAAACTTCCAGCCACAGCAACCGGGGTTTTGTAGTTGTGGGCAAGATCGTAACTTGCTCGCCAGATGTGTCAGATGCGTCGGAAAATTGCCGATCGAGTATTGCTGGTTCGTGCAACAACAAGTGAAAGCGATCCCGGTCTTTTTGATACAGGGTACCAGCGGTTTCAACAACTGACCACAAAGGTAAATCTGTGGATACTAGCGATAAACTTACAGGCTTGCGATGATGCGTCAGCATAAATAAAAGTGTAGGAGTTATTGTGGTTCGGGCAGTTTGAGATTTTAGAGTTTTGATTTTAGATTTTAGATTTTAGATTATCTGGGCTCTAAATTCCGGAGCTTTTGGTAAAAAAATACAAAATCTACAATTCGCAGTCAGAAATATAAATTTGTTCAGTCCAAAGTCAATTATCCGATCGATAACTCAGAGCTGAACCTGAAATCTCAGCAGATATACGGACTGTAATTGTGAAATTCAGGTAAAACCCGTACAGTTGCATCTCCTCTCCCCTGTAGCCGATCGCAGTTTTAGCAAATAATGGAACTGTATCCACCTGCTCCCAACCCTTATGCAGTCTGTCATTCCCCAATCTAAAATTTAAAATCTAAAATCTAAAATGGTATGACTTATGACTGGGAAAAGGTTAGGATAGCTAACGCCGTCCCATCCTAGTCTATCTCATGCAAGCTGCCATTATAACTACTTCGCCCAAGAGCGAAAGTCAAACTTTAAGCATTCAAAAACCTGCCTCGGGCTTGTCGCTGCGAGGCAGGATTCGAGTTCCGGGCGATAAGTCGATTTCTCACCGCGCTTTGATGTTGGGTGCGATCGCCCGCGGTGAAACTACAATTGAGGGACTGCTGCTAGGAGAAGACCCCCGCAGCACTGCTAAATGTTTCTCCCTTCTGGGAGCCTCCGTTTCGGAACTCAACGAGGAACGGGTGACTGTCCGGGGCGTCGGAATTGGTGAGTTACAGGAGCCTCTGGAAGTCTTGGACGCGGGTAATTCCGGCACGACGATGCGGTTGATGTTGGGAATTTTAGCCTCTCATCCGGGGCGTTTTTATGCGGTAACGGGTGACAGTTCTTTGCGATCGCGCCCCATGTCACGCGTAATTAAGCCGCTGCAACAAATGGGCGCGCAAATTTGGGGTAGAAAGAGCAATTCTTTAGCTCCTTTAGGGATACTCGGACAGCAGTTAAAAGGGATTCACTACCATTCGCCGATCGCCTCAGCTCAAGTTAAATCCTGCATTTTGCTAGCCGGTTTGATGGCCCATGGAGATACTACAGTCACAGAACCCTCTCTGTCGCGGGATCACAGCGAGCGGATGCTGCGGGCGTTTGGAGCTAAATTGAGCGTCGATCCAGAAACTTGTAGCGTGACAGTCAGTGGCCCAGCGCAACTGCAAGGACAGAATGTAATTGTACCGGGAGATATTAGTTCGGCGGCATTTTGGCTAGTTGCTGGGGCGATCGTCCCAGGTTCCGAACTCGTAGTCGAAAATGTCGGTGTCAATCCCACTCGTACAGGTATTTTGGAAGCTTTGGAGATGATGGGGGCGGACATTGAACTGCAAAATCAGCGAGATGCTGCGGGGGAACCGGTAGCAGATATCTTGGTTCGCTCTTCCCCACAGTTGCGGGGATGCACCATTGCTGGCGACTTAATTCCCCGACTGATTGACGAAATCCCCATTTTGGCAGTAGCCGCAGCCTTTGCGTCGGGTACTACCATCATTCGAGATGCGGCCGACTTGCGAGTCAAAGAGAGCGATCGGCTCGCCGTGACTGCTGCGGAGCTCAACCGCATGGGAGCCAAAATTACCGAGTTACCAGACGGTTTGGAAATTACCGGGGGAACTCCTTTAACTGGCGCGGATGTTGACAGCTACACCGATCACAGAATAGCGATGAGTTTGGCGATCGCAGCCCTCAACGCTACAGGTATTACTAACATTCACCGGGCCGAAGCCGCTGCCATTTCCTACCCCGACTTTACCGCCACTTTGCAACAAGTTTGCCATCCGAATTGAGAGGGGGAGAGGGGAAGATTTGGAAAATATTCCCGGGAGTATGTCATTTTTTCAAAAAACATTTTTTTACAGTGCTGTCCCCGCTCGCGATCAGGGACAGCACTACATACAAATGCAAAACTGAGATGCTCTCAATATTCCCTTTTCCTTCTGTCAACCCTTCTCTAAGCGAGCTGTCAACTGTCAACTGTCAACTGTCAACTGTCAACTGTCTAATTAAGAATCTTGACCGACAACTTGTTCTTTTAAAGAATCAATTTCCGTCAACAACTCTTTGCGGCTAGTAGCATTGAGCAAATAGCGGTAAACAAACCAACCCGTATATCCGATACCAATCAACTCAAAAAATGGAGCTACCAAAGGGACATCATTAAGAGCATCTAAAACTCCCAGCGTTACCTTAATACTAATAGCGCCTGCCAGGATTAAACCAATAGTTATCAGAGGTTTTTGATATTCAACAAAAAAGGTTGAGAGATAAGCTGGAAGCTCGGACAAAATTGTGAGAATTTGATCTTTAATATCTTGGGACTGGCTCCCTGGAGTTTCTGAGGTCATTGTAGTGATGACCCCTGGCTGGTCACTCACTAGGTCTACTGTCACAACTTCAGTGATAGTTTGCGTGTCGTCAGAAAAGTTAGCTTGGGTCATGGGATAATTCCTCCGTTGTCAAGTAAAATTGCACGCTTTGAGTTGCTGCCAATATAATTATCTGGCAATTAGCAAAGCATTCAGGCTGCTGGGGCTAATTGATGAGATTAAGGCAGAGCTTCACCAATTGCAAGCAAAAATAACGATATGGGTTGATTTTAAACAATTGCCTCCGTTGACAAATCGCTCTTTTGACTCATTTTTTCACTTCCCTGAGGTCGATTTGATTGGGACAAGTGCGCCCTTGTTCAAAATCGGTGATATTGCCGATCGTGGTTTCAGCGATATTTTGCAACGCTTCCTCGGTGAAAAAAGCTTGATGTCCGGTAATCAGGACGTTGGGAAAAGTCAGCAAGCGCTGAAATACGTCGTCTTGAATCACCTGATTTGACAAATCCTCAAAAAACAGATCCGTCTCTTGTTCGTAAACATCTAAGCCGAGGTAGCCAATTCTACCAGACTTCAGTCCTTTGGTAACAGCTTTAGTGTCGATCAACTGACCGCGACTGGTATTGATCAACATCATCCCCGGTTTCATTTGCCCGATCGCCTCTGCACCGATTAAATGATAAGTTTCTGGTATCAGCGGACAGTGGAGGCTGACAATATCAGAGTTGGCGAACAGTTGGGCCAGCGCCACGTATTCCATCCCCAAGGCTAAGCAATCGGGGTTTGGGGAAACATCGTATCCCAGCAAGCGACAGCCGAATCCGTGCAGAATTTTGGCAGTTAGCGCGCCTATTTTGCCAGTTCCGACGATTCCCACCGTTTTACCGTAGAGGTCAAAACCCAACAAGCCGTCTAGGGCAAAATTCCCTTCGCGGACTCGGTTGTAGGCGCGGTGGATTTTGCGGTTGAGGGACAAAATCATTGCGACTGCGTGTTCGGCGACGGCGTAGGGAGAATAAGCGGGAACTCGGAGAAGAGTTAAGCCTAAATCGCGGGCTGCGGCTAAATCGACGTGATTGAATCCGGCCGATCGCAAAGCCAACAACCGAACACCATTTTGGGCGATCGCCTGGAGCGTTTTTGCGTCCAAAGAGTCGTTAACGAAGGCGCAGACTGCCGGAAATCCAGCAGTCAGAACGCTAGTTTCCAGGTTCAGGCGCGGTTCAAAAAACACCAACTCGTGTTTGTCGGCGTTGGCTGCTGTCAGAAAAGTGCGATCGTAGGATTTGGTGCTGAATACGGCTACCTTCATGATGTTTGCCTGCAAATCCAGTAATAGTTGGCGATTCCTTCCAGATTAACTCTAAATTTTACTAAAATGCCGTTGCCCCAAACCACCCACTTTCCCCGATCAATATGGAGTTTTGCAACGAAAACATCTCTGAAATAACCAGATTTTTAGCCCTCCTCACAAATCCTACTGACGTTTTCAAAAAAACTTCTTAAGCTATGGTAAAGGGCGAGCATGAATTGCTAATTGTTTAGGAGAAACTCAGGTGCAAAAACAACTCAGACCAATAATTCATGAAATCTTAGAAGGTTCAGAGCGTAGCAATTTATACAGCTTAGCAGGCAATATTATTATCACTGGTTTGATTCTGATAAATGTTGCAGCTTTTATTGCTTCTACTTCCCCCAGTTTCTCCCAAGAACAAAAAAGTATTCTAGAAAAGATCGAAATTGTTGCATCCTTAGTATTTACAATAGAATATGGTTTGAGGCTGTGGGTATGTACAGTAGATCGCAGATATAGCCACCCGCTTTGGGGAAGATTGAGATACAGTCTGACACCACTAAGTCTAATAGATTTAGTTTCAATATTGCCATTTTTTACAGTGCTGTTATTTCCCGAGTTAAGCTTCATCAATTTAATTCGCCTGTTGCGTTTGTTACGGCTGCTAAAAATGAGCCGTTATTCACACTCAGTGCGAACTATGGGAGCAGTATTGTACGCAAAAAAAGAAGAATTAATCGCCACAGCTTTTGCAGTTTTCATTCTGTTAATATTTGCCTCTAGCATCATGTATTTTGTTGAATACGAAGCGCATCCCAAAGCTTTTGGGAGTATCCTCGATTCAATGTGGTGGGGAGTTGTGACATTGACGACTGTCGGCTACGGCGATATTTATCCTATCACTCCTTTAGGTAAATTTTTAGGAGCAATTTTAGCATTTTTGGGAATCGGGATTTTTGCGCTACCCGCAGGGATAATTGCTTCTGGTTTTTCCGAGGAAGTGCAAAGGAGAAAACAGGAAAGAATTGGGGCAAACTTAGACCAATCTGCTAATTGTCAATCGGTACCAATGCTCGGGGAAGTCGAGATTGGTTTTGAAGAACAGCAAAGGGCGATCGCGCTTTACGTCGAAAGTTCCGCCGACTTAATGCAAATGTGCATCAACTCGGCGAAACAGAAATTAGGAAGTCATATTGAGAATGAAGAAGTTCTTCGGGATTTAGCTATTCATCTGTACAACGAGACTGTTCGCAAATTCCAGCTTTAATCAAAGCCATTGACAGTTGACAGTTGACAGTTGACAGTTGACAGTTGGTTCAAATTACCAATGACTAATGACTAATGACTAATGACTAATGACTAATGACTAATGACCAATGACCAATGACTAATGACTAATTACTAATTACCAATCTGGCGGTAAATTGTAATATTCAAGAGTCGATCGATCTTTGAGCAATTCTTGAGTTTGTTCATCCACCCGAATCTGACCATCAGCCAAGACTAACGCCCTTTGAGTCGTTTTCCCAATCCAGTTCAAATCGTGGGAAGCGATCAAAATTACCTCGATCGGCAATTGCGACAAAACCTTAGCCAAATGCCTCCGCCACGACGGATCTAGTCCATTTGTAGGCTCATCCAAAATTAAAATTGCCGGCTCTAATGCTAAAATTGCAGCTAATGCTGCCAACCTTCTTTGACCCCCAGAAAGCTCGTGGGCCGAACGGTTGGCAAATTCAACCAAACGGAATTCGTCTAATAGTGCTAAAGCCCGATCGCGCGCAACTCCCTCTGGTACTCCATAATTGCGTGGCCCGAACATCACATCCTCTAAAATAGTCGGCATAAATAGCTGGTCATTCGCATCTTGAAAACAAAATCCAATCTGCTTACGCGCTTCCGATAAAGTTGCCTGTTCCAGCTTAGTTCCCTGCACTCTCACCTCGCCAGATTGTGGCATTTTTAAGCCGATTAAATTTTCCAGCAAAGTGCTTTTTCCAGCGCCTGTCAAACCAAGTAAGGCAACTCTTTCTCCCGGTTGTAAGGTGAAGGAAATTCCTTGCAATACAGGTTTTTGCTGCGGATATCCGAATACTAAGTCTTGTACTTCGATTGTTGGCACAACTTTGAGATTAGTCAATTTTATTTACCTCAATTTTAGGATTAAGAGTATTTAGCCGCAGAGACCGCAGAGGGCGCAGAGAGGGAAAGAGAAAAGGAAGAAGCAAGAGGGAAGAAGTAACAATTACCAATTACCAATTACCAATTACCAATTACCAATTACCAATTACCAATTACCGTAAGAAGCTATTGTTAATCCGGCTGCGGTTAAAATCGTGACTGTCAGCCAGAGTCGCTCTTTTGGTGTTGATTTTGAGTCGGCGGGCAAACTGCCTTTGTAGCCACGAATCATCATGGCTGCGTGGACTCTCTCGGCGCGATCGAGACTTCGCAAATAAAGCGCTCCTATCATCGAAGCACTGGCGTATCTCAGCCATCCCACGCTACCCGACAAACCTCGCAGTTGAGCGGATCGTTTCATCCGGTTGACTTCTGCGAGCAATATTTCTAAGTATTGTCCAGCTAAAAGCACAATCTCTTGTAAGCCTGCTGGTAGGGGCAATCCTTTCAGGGCAATTCCGAAGCTGTGTGGCGGCAAAGTTAGCAGAAAACTGTTCATAACTAGCAAGCAAATGAGGGAACGCAGCAACAGAAAACTCGCTCGTTCCCAACCTTGTGGTAGCACTAATAAGGAGAGGAAAATTAATTCTGCTCCTAATAGTTGCAGCAGGGTTCGCAGCGGTGCTTTCAGCCAAAGTGACCAAAAAAGTGCGATCGCCCCATAAATGCCCAGCCACAGCCAAGCACCTGTCTTCATAAAACCAATCCCAATCACAATTGTGAGAGACAGTCGCAATCGAAAAGGTATGGAAAGTTTAAGCATCTTTAGATTTCACCAACTGAGCAATCCCAAAAGCCGTACCGAAACAAATACCAGAGCCTAAAACTCCAGCAATGCTAGTACCTATTGGTTGTTCTTCTAATCCTTTAACACCGTAACCAGCTAGAGGAGTTGGAATCTCAATCGCCACAGCTTCTTTATCTTTAAAACCGTATTGTTCTGCTACCGCTTCTAACCCATCAGGCCAACTTGAAGCAAACAATGAAAGCACGCCACTAATTAATAACACCCCAATTACTGGCACTAACCATTTCTGTAATTGTGGCTGTTCTCCTGGTAACAAATCCGGCCGTACTTTCACGAGATAAGTTAAAACACCGCCTGTAATTAGCCCTTCACCAATCCCAATTAAAATATGAATACCTACCATTGCTGGCAATGCGATATTCAGCTCTACTGTGCCCGAAATTGCCAATTCAATCGCCACACAAATCGAAGCAGCAACAACGCTGAGAGCGGCTGCAATCCCCGCAGCTAGCGGCAAACGATTTCTGGAACCTCCCAATAGTTGCTGCAATGGCTGCAACAGCCACCAACCCACCCAAATTCCGACTAGCCCCATATTAAAAATATTCGCTCCCAGTGCGGTGATGCCCCCATCCGCAAACAAGACGCTCTGAATTATAAAAACCGTACTCATCGCCAGAGTTGCCGCCCAAGGGCTACCCAAAACCACGGAAGCTAGTGCGCCTCCCAACAAGTGCCCGCTGGTGCCACCTGCTACAGGAAAGTTAATCATCTGGGCCGCAAACACAAAAGCCGTGGTTAAACCCATGACTGGAGCTTGTCGCAACCCAAGACTGGCGCGGGTTCGATTTAGGGCAACTGCAATAAATGCTGCGCTTGCTATGCCCGTGGCAATTGCTACGGGCGGTGAAAGAAAACCATCAGGTATGTGCATCGATATCTCCAAAACATGAGAACTCCCAACCTTTTAGTCAACTATTTTTTACAAAACTTTACAATCCCCTCTGGGGGGATTTTTGCCGATTTTGGTTTCAGAAGCCACGTATTATCGGCTTTTTGATAACTATTATCAATAATTCGCGATCGACCTGGCAGTAAAATCCCTGAAGAATCAAGCTTTGACGCAAATCTTAAAATAAAATTAACAAAAGACTAAAAGTCAATAATGTCCCTTATTATCGGTTCTTGAGAATTAGTTGCATTACTTGCTTTCTAAAAGAAGCGGTAGAAATGCCGAGTAAGCAGTAAAAGTAAAAGTTTTGGGTGCTCTAAAAACTAAAAAGCCGGATTCTATTGCTAGTTAATGTCCTTTTAGCAGTATTTTAAGGCGATCGATCGCGTGAATGTGCGATCGACTCCTCCGCACGGCTTGTATTCTCAAGAAAGTCAAAATACTAATGCAACTATTCTCAAATACGTTCCCGAACAATCCAAACTCAATGAGGCCCGATAGCGGTGCAAAATTCAATCGAAAAATCAACTACCGATTTAGTTCCATCTGAATTTCCCAGACAATTAGATATTGCTCAAGTTTCTGTCTACGGGCTGAGCATTTTATCCGCTGGTTTATTTCTGTTTATGCCTTTCGTTAACCTACTCCATCCCAGCCCTTGGCAGCGATGGATGGGAACCATTCACGGCATGGGTTCAATGTTGGCATTAGTAGTCATGGCTTATACCGGACACTTAGCATTTCCCTTGCTACGGGGAGTCGGTAAAATCTTGCCACAAATGCGTACATTAGCCTTTTGGTCAACTCTTTTGAGTTTTTTAGCCATTGCTACCGGCAACTTATCATATATGCGCTATCGAGCAGGCGCAGATTTTGGCGGAGCTCGTGCTTGGCTGAAATCAAACTCGCCTTTAGTCCAGTACATTTTGATGGAATATCACGAATTTAGCGTGCTATTTACATTGCCTTTGACAGTAGCTTGTGCGTGGATTTTGTGGCACTATGGCGACTCAATTTTAGAGAAAAAAAATCGCCCCGTTTTAGCAGCCACGTCTGTAGCTTTGATGGCAATCATGTTTTTTGCAATGGGCGGCATGGTGAGCGGACTTGGTGTTGCTAAAATTCACGCTCTTTAGTAAATAGTTAGTTGATCTAAGATTTTGCACTATTCGCAATAATCTTCTTATGTGCGGGCTAGAAGCCCACCCCACGAAAACATTTATTTTTTGTGGAACAGTCATCTTGCCTGTTTATTTTGACACTATTAGCAACAGCTAATTACCAATTTTCAAACTTAGGAGATTTCTGCAATGACTCGACAGTTTTCCCGTGACAAATCTGCTGCAAATGAACCTTTTTACGGCAAAATTTGGACTAATCTAAAACGCTTCCCCAATGCTTTAGCTGACGGAGCAGAAACTCCGCCTAAAGATTCTGGCCCTGCGGCTGCCGCATTAATTAGTGCTGGAATTGGCTGTTTTACAATGATGGTAACTCACCACTTGTCAGACACATCCAAAGCCACAGAAAAACTTGTTTGGAATCTCGGTACTTGGATTCCCGGAAGCAAGACTGATAACGAATTGTGGGGAAATATCGGCAGTTACACTGGCAAAGAAACTATGTTGCTTGTCGGTTGGCTTGTCAGTTGGCCCATTCTCCATGCTTTATGGAAGAATAAGAACATTAAAAGCCGCACCATATTTTTATGGATGTTTGGCTTATTAGTTGCCGCCACAGCTATGTGTTGGCATCCTCTATTTCCCTATTTGCCGTTAACTTAAGTAATACGAGGTTTGTTGTCAATGGAAACTAAAAATAAGCCACTTCCAGCGAGGGAGATGCACAAATTTGTTTGGGTTGGCGTAGGAGTTTTTACTCTTTTTTGTGTGACTTATCCCATCGCCATGTGGCGTGTCACTCAAAAAGAAAAGTTTCGCGGTATTTACGTCAAGTCTTTGACAATTGAGGGGAAAGATCCCGCTAAGGTAGCAGATGTTAATGCTGTTGCTAATAAACCGGCGGAGCCAGCTATGGCGACTAGCACAACACCTCCGGCTTTAGCTGTTGATAGCACAAAAAAACTGCCTGAAAAGTCTCCTGAAATTGCACCTGTTGCTAATAAGTCTCCTGAAACGGCTATTGCGAGTAGCCCTATAGATAAGACTGTCCAAGCATTGCCTGTGTCAGCAGGTAAGCAGGAAGTTCAGGCGGTTGAGGTCACTAATCAGACAGCGGAAATTACCGATCGCACCAAACTAGATGAGTTAGCTCTCAAAGTGTACGATCGCATAAATCAGACTTGGCAAGCTACTCCCACATTCACTCAAAATCTAGTCTATCGAGTCACTGCAAGTCAAGACGGGGCGATCGGCAACTTCGAGCCCCTCAACCAACCAGCCAAGGATTACACCCAAGAAACCCCCCTGCCAAATATGCTGAAGTCTTCCCAGACAGGCAGCACCAAGGCGACAGTACCCGCAGCTAAGTTTACGGTAGTATTCGCTCCTAGCGGAGTATTGGAAGTTAACCCGTAAAACTAATATTAGTCATTTACTGGATAGGGCGAACCTTTAGTCATTGCAAAAGGTTTGAGATTTTTCCAGTGCGGCATCGACTCAATTCTCATCAGGTTTTTTCGAGATTATAGCATCAATCTTGATCCCAAAGTCTAACTTCAGGGTGTAGTTTTACACGCGCTCAAATACAACCCAAACATACATATCAAAGGAGTTTCTAATGGTTCCCGATAACTTGTTGAATACATCATTTCCCCTGTTTCCCAATACTGCTATTGCAGACTTAGGAATATCCAGTGACTTGTCGCAGTTGAATAGTCTGATTGCAAAGTCGATTGGCTCACCCAGCACCCTCAATTCAGAAAGAACCGCCAGCGAAATTAAACTACTAGATAATGACAGCCTAATCACAGGCGATGGCAGCGGTACACTTTTTGCAGGCACTGGTAAAGACATCATCAATGCCGGGGCAAAAGCCACCAGCATCTTCGCTAGCGAAGGTAATAAAAGCATCGTCGGCAGCCCAGGTGACGATACCATCTACGCTCAAACAGGCAATGACATCATCAATGCCGGAGAAGGTAACAACCGCGTCTTCGCAGGCAAAGGCAACAACCGCGTGGTTACAGGTAGTGGCAACGATTTCGTCACCGCAGGTAGTGGCAACGACCAAATCTACACCGGTGCCGGCGATGACAACATCAACGCAGGCGACGGCGATAACTTGATCAAACCAGGAACTGGCAACGATACAGTTTCCCTTGGCAATGGTAGCGATCAAATCGTTCTCGAAGCAGGCCCTGGTTCCGTTACCATATCTGGATTTAATGGGAGTACAGATAAACTGCGCTTAGGCGGCAGCCTCGCGGGCCAATTCCTCTCCTTTGTCACCGAAATGGGCAACACCCTAATCAAAGCCGGAGATGACTTGTTGGCAACCATCAAAGACGTAGCTACGGGAGTACAAAAAGCTCTCCTTTCCAACGATATCCCGCTGTACCGCTACCAGGCTATTGACCTAGGTTCGATCGCACCCACAGGCAATGCCACCCAAGCTAATGCTATTAACGACAAAGGACAAATAGTTGGTCGTTCCCAAACCACCGAAGTAAGTGGCACAGGCTTCCGCAATCAAGGATTTGTTTGGGAAAATGGGGAGTTCAAGCCACTGACTAGCACTGGCATCAAAAATGGCGGCGGTGACAATACCGGAAAAGAGGTTACTCAGCGCGGTGGTGGCGGCTTTACTGCGGCCATCAATGATCTAGGTGCGATCGCCGGTACAAGCGATGAATTTGCCGGTCGAGCCACAGACCGCGGCTTGCTGTGGCAAAGGGAGGCTGGTGGCGATTACACCCTACAAATCACCGATTTGGGTGGTGTTGAAAGCTACTTCTTCGACATCAACAACAAAAACGAAATTGCTGGCCGCCACATCTACGGGCCCGGTTCTACCTCAACAGCCTCAAATCGCACCCGCGCCTTTTATTCAAGCGAAGGTTTCATCAACCCCCTGCCAGATTTGGGCGGTGACACAGGTAGAGCGGTTGGAATTAACAATAAGAGTGTAATTGTCGGCGAAGTTGACAGTGACGGACTCAACGACAAGACCGTAAACACTGCGGCGTTGTGGGAAAAAGGCGCAGACGGTAAATATAAACTAACCAACCTCGGCACCTTTGGGGCAGAACAAGCCACTCTCCGTGACATTAACGATAGCGGTCAAATCATCGGTAGTACGAGCGGTGGCACTGGGGCTACAGCCACAAGCTCACCCTTCCTCTTGCAAAACGGTCAAAAAATCAACATCGGCAGCCTTGGCGGTGCAACCGGTGCCGCCGCTGGCATCAACCAATTCGGTCAAGTGGTCGGCGTCTCCCAGAATTCGAGCCTTCAAAACCGCGCTTTTGTCTGGAACAACGGCACTATCAAAGACTTGAACAGTTTGATCCTCACAAATCCGAGCTTTGGCGGCTCGAATGTGACATTAACTAACGCTACTGGCATCAATAACTTTGGCGATATTTCTGCCTATGGCAGTTACACCTACAGAGATGCGAAGGGCGTAAACCAAACAGGAACTCGCGCTTATCTGCTGAAGGCATTGGTGACGACTTAAATAATCAGTCGAAGTACAAACGCAGATACTTTTTGGGTATCTGCGTTTTTCTGTGTGCATGTGGGGTTAAAAAATTCCTTTATTTCTGATAATTATAATAATTATCAGAAATGTCAAAAATGCTAAGTTAAAACGATGTACTGAGGGCGGGAGCGATCGATAACTTTTTCCTCTTCCAATCGAGACATTAGCCGCGTGACGGTAATCCGAGTTTTGCATTCGATATTGCTATATTGCTATTAAATTAAAAAATGTGATATTATGACAACTGCTCTTGACTGCATCTTAGATCGAAAATAGCAAATGAAAGAACTCGACGAGAAAAAAACCCAAGAACTGCTATGCACCATCATGGAATGGGAACTAGCAGGAGTAGTGCGCTACACCCACTATGCACTAATGGTGACAGGGCCAAACCGAATTCCCATCGTGCAGTTTTTTCAAGCACAAGCAACCGAATCCCTACTCCACGCCCAACAAGCCGGAGAAATTTTAACAGGTTTAGACGGACATCCCAGCCAAAAAATTGCCCCCATCGAAGAAACATACAAACACTCCATCAAAGACTTGTTGGAAGAAAGTTTAAATCACGAGAAAAAAGCGCTTAAAAAGTATAAATCCTTACTAGAAGTCGTCACAGACTCCAGCGTTTATCTCGAAGAATACGCCCGCACTCTAATTGGACAAGAAGAATTGCACCAAGTGGAACTCAAAAAAATGCTGCGGGATTACAGTTGATTTAGTCATTAGTCGTAGGGTGCGTCGGTACAAAGAATCACTCAAAAAAAATAGACAATCTCAAAGCGACGCACCTTACCATTCGTCATTGTCATTAGTTACTCCAGAACCGCCTTAAGAGTATCTATAGCGTATCTAGCTCTCATATTCGCGGACGTTGTTGGGAAGAGATCCCTATACGTTCAAGGGTTATAATAACCTGTCAGTCATACCTCATCTTTTTGAGAAAGGCTATAAGTCCTTCTCTTAGTTTCTATTCCTTCACGCCCTAGCGCTTACGCGCGGCTTCGCCTAACGCGCCTTCGCGGATCAATAAATTGATATTCTGCCAGCGCTAAAATAAAAGTTGCTAAAGACTAAACACTAACTACAAATTAGCAGTTATCAAAAAATGAACTTTACTGAAGCCATCCCAACCTTTGTAATTACCCTCCGCGAAGGCGTAGAAGCCGCCTTAGTCGTCGGAATTGTCCTAGCTTGCTTGAAAAAAGCCGACCAAACTCACCTCAATTCTTGGGTTTATGCAGGTATCGCAGCCGGCATTGCTGCTAGCGGTTTTGTCGGTGTTTTATTCAATGGATTGCTCGCAGCACTATCGACATCAAATCAGCCTTACGCACCCGTAATTAAACAGCTATTAGAAGGCGTATTGGGGATTTTTGCGATCGCCATGCTAAGCTGGATGCTAATTTGGATGACTCAGCAAGCCCGCTTTCTCAAAGCCGAAGTTGAAGGCGCACTTACCGCAGCTTTAAAATCAAACACGAATGCTGGGTGGGGCGTATTCGGCTTAATTTTTATCGCCGTACTTCGCGAAGGTTTTGAAACAGTTATATTTATCAGCGCTCAATTTCAACAAGGTTTAACTCCAGCTTTAGGTGCTGTGGGCGGTTTGCTTGGGGCTGCAATCATTGGTTCCCTAATTTTTAAATGGGGTGTCAAAATCGATATCCGCCAGTTTTTCAAATTTATGGGAATCTTATTATTGCTAATCGTCGCCGGTTTAGCAGTCTCTGCACTCAAACATTTTGACGCCTCCGCTGCCATTTTGTCCCAGACGGATAGCCAGTATGCAGCAATTTGTGTTTTTTACGATCGCACTGCACAACTCCACTCTTGTATTTTAGGCCCGATGGTGTGGAATGTAGCGGGAGTTTTGCCCGATCGACAATTTCCGGGAGTGATTCTCAAAGCGCTCTTTGGATACCGCGATCGAATCTATCTTTTGCAAGCTGTTGGTTATACAATATTCTTACTAACAGTCGGCGGTCTTTACTTCCAAAAATTAACCCCTCAACCGACTCTTCCTACCAAAAATACTCAGCCTGCTCCCCCTCAGTAGCCTTAGCCTTGCTAGCAGTTTTTATCCTTTGCTTGGCTGCTCCAAGGGCGATGTTCAGTTGACAGTTGACAGTTGACAGTTGACAGTTGACAGTTGACAGCACTTGACAAAGGAAGGAAGAGGATTGGAGTAATGAATCGTCTTCTTTTGATTTCTCAAGGGCGATCGGGCGGGCGGGCTTTCAACCAATTCTTTATGGTAAAAAAATAATTGAAAAAAAATCACCCCAAATTTTCAGGTTGCGGGATTGATTGTTTGACTTATGTATGATACTATTTGATAATGGGAATATTTTTTATTTTTTTGATAAATACTTATATTTCAATTATTAAATTATACAGTCAATAGCCCTGAAAAGCAAGTGGCAATCCTCAAAAAAAAGAAAGTTTTTTAACTAAACTTAACAAAATTTTAAAAGTTAACAGTTAGCCGTTAACAGATGTCTCAAAGACCGGGCTTAAGTGGTACAGCATTTAAGCAGTATATTTCAATGACCCGTTATCGAGTCGCCAAATCCTCTATCCGAATTCCCCTATATGGGTCGATCGCCACAGACAATCTCTGGCACCCGCAGTAGCTTACCCTTAGCGCCATTGCCTGAAGTCGCAGGCAAACCCAGAAGAAACAGGAAGCTGTTCTTGCCGGCAAAAAATCGACTCCCAGCAAGATTTTTGGCGAACAGTTTTCTGATATGCGCTCAAGAGGGCTTATAATTAGTACAAGAATATTTACAGAACCCTAAAAGTTCTTAATGAACCTTATAATCCTTAGTCAGGAACTCCGAGGCTCAAGCCACTGAGCTTGTAAGAAATTGCAAGCTGTTCTGACCAGACCCCTCTTGGGAGGAGACGTTATTTAGGTCACGACACCGGCGAATGCGACGCCAGTTTTCCGCTCTGTCACCTGCGATTAAACAGTTTTAAAGTCACTGAAACAGTGTCGCAGGTCTAACAAGCCTTTATAACCAGGTCGAGGCGAACATTACCCCGGAAGGGAGGCTCCATCAGGAGCGAACATTATGCGTACAGGGTTGCAAGATTTGAGATGGTAATTGTCCCATTGAAAGTACATTACAAAAGTACACCAGACTCTTGCAACTCCAAGGCGGTAATGGTAAAGATTCAAGGCGGTTGAAATCGCCTGGTCATTTTCCTCTCAGGTCTTTCATACCCTGAGTTTCCCACTTACCGAGTTTTTTTATGAAGCTTAAAATTAAAAAATTGCTCCTTAAAGTTACCTGGAACCCCCAGAAGGCTGTAGCCTCCGCCATCTGGTTAGCGGTGAGATAAATGATGATGCCTCGGATACTTGTTATTGATGATGACGCGGCGATCGCCGAACTCGTAGCCGTCAACCTAGAAATGGCTGGCTACGAAGTCACCCAGGCAGAAGACGGCATCAAAGGTCAGGCACTAGCAATACAAATGCTCCCCGACCTGATCATGCTAGACCTGATGCTGCCTAGAGTAGACGGATTCACAGTGTGTCAGCGATTGCGGCGTGACGATCGCACCGCCGACATACCCGTCTTGATGTTGACAGCCTTAAGTCAAACTCAAGATAAAGTAGAAGGCTTCAACTCCGGCGCCGACGATTACCTGACCAAACCCTTTGAACTAGAAGAAATGCTGGCACGAGTGCGAGCCTTGCTGAGGCGCACAGACCGCATCCCCCAAGCTGCCAAACACTCAGAAATCCTGAATTACGGCCCGCTAACTCTTGTCCCCGAAAGGTTTGAAGCTGTTTGGTACGTTAATACCGTCAAACTGACTCACCTAGAGTTCGAGTTGTTGCACTGCTTGCTCCAGCGCCACGGTCAGACAGTCTCTCCCAGCGAAATTCTCAAAGAAGTCTGGGGTTACGACCCCGATGACGATATCGAAACAATTCGCGTACACATCAGACACCTGAGAACCAAGATGGAACCCGATCCCCGCCATCCTCGGTACATCAAAACCGTATACGGCGCGGGTTATTGCCTGGAGTTGCCCAGCAACGAGCAAGTAGCTGAAGAAAGTAAATCCTCTGCTTGAGCTAGCACCTCAGATTAATTCCGGTTGTACTGCAATGATAGAGGAGACGGCAATGCCGTGTCCCTACCCAAAATAATATTGTAGGGACACGGCACTGCCGTCTCCTCATCTCGGCTAATCAAAATTCGGATGCTACCGAATTTGATATCAAATGCAACAAGCAATTAAATATCTAGCTAAAAAAGCCTGGGAACACTTGTTCTCAGGCTTTTGAGTTGAAATATCCACTCCTGTCTATTTCTGCACCTTACTAAAATTCTTTATCAATAAATCTAGACATATTTACTTACTGCAAATCTACACCAGTAATGAAAATAGTCATAGCCGATCGGCATAACTCCACAAAATCCTTGCTACGCAATCTTTTCGGCAGCCTTGTTACATATCTCAACCAAACTTAATGATAATCTTTAGCAAAAAGACTTGACTAAGCCAGCAAAATTGTTGATTATCTATATCAATAAGCTGCACAAGCTTAAGACTCAATTGACATCATTCTCAAGAGGTGACTCGCCGTGACAAACATGGCAAAAACATCCTTCCCAGCCGAAGGAGAAACCTTCCCCTGGTGGGCCGGCAACGCCCGCTTAATCAACCTTTCCGGTCGTTTGCTAGGCGCTCACGTCGCCCAAGCCGGCCTCATCGTCCTCTGGGCGGGAGCCTATACCCTGTTTGAGCTTTCCCGCTTCAACCCAGAATTGCCCATGTACGAACAAGGCTTAATTCTGCTGCCCAACCTAGCCAGACTTGGCTTGGGTGTCGGAGCCGGAGGCAAAATTGTTGATACCTATCCGTACTTTCAGATTGGTGTCATTCATCTAATCAGCTCAGCCTTTCTCGGCTTCGGTGGCATCTTCCACTCCCTCAAAGGAGAAGCCACCCTCGAAGAAAAAACTCCTTTCTTCGGCTACAGATGGGAAGACAAAGACAAAATGACCACCATCTTGGGCATCCACCTAGTTTTGTTAGGTGTTGGTGCCTTCTTGTTGGTGGCCAAAGCAATGTATTTCGGTGGTTTGTATGATACCACGATCGGGCAAGTGCGGGTGATTTCGGAACCCACATTCGACCCAACTGTGATTTTCGGCTACCTATTCGGCGCAGGTGGCAAAAACTGGATTGCCTCCGTCAACAACCTCGAAGATGTTGTCGGCGGCCATATGTGGGTAGGAATTCTCTGCATAATCGGCGGGTTGTGGCACATTCGCACTCAGCCTTTTGCTTGGACAGAAAACCTGTTCGTCTGGTCAGGAGAAGCTTATCTCTCCTACAGTCTTGGCGCTTTAGCCTTAATGGGTTTCATCGCCGCCTACTTTGTCTCAGTCAACACCCTGGTTTACCCAGTAGAATTCTTCGGCCCAGCCTTAAAAATTGGCATCCAGCAATATCCCTATTTCGATAGTGGAGAAGTTTTGACTTCTCGAACTTGGCTGGCAAATTCTCACTTCTGGTTAGCCTTCTTCTTCTTGCAAGGACATATTTGGCACGCCCTCCGAGCAGCGGGATTTGACTTCCGCAAAGGCGAAGTCGTCAACCAAGTTGCAGCGAATGCAGCGAGTTAACCCAGAATTTACGCGCGGGGGTCAAAAACCCGGTTTCTGCACCAACATTTCTCGAAAAAAGCGACGACTTTTGTGAGAAACCGGGTTTTTTGGGCAACTCCAATTCACCGAAATTAGAGGAAAGCGAAAATGCAAGCAATAGCTGAACCGAATTTAAAACCAGAACTGGAAAAGCCAGAAAACGAGTACGGCTGGTGGGCTGGTAACGCCCGTTTCACAGAATTGTCAGGACGAATTTTAGGAGCTCACGTCGCTCACGCAGGTTTGATTGTACTGTGGGCCGGGGCGATGACTCTGTTTGAAATTTCCAATTTCAACCCGCAGCAGCCCATGTACGACCAAGGTTTAATCCTGCTGCCACATTTGGCAAGTTTGGGTTTGGGAGTAGGTAAAGGTGGTCAAATTGTTGATATCTATCCCTATTTTGCGATCGGAGTTGTGCATTTAATTAGCTCCGCAGTTCTTGGTGCCGGCGGCCTTTATCATTCCTTGCTCGGCCCGAAAGTATTGCCACAAAACAACACTTTCTTTGGTTCCTTCGGCTACGACT
Organism: Microcoleus sp. PH2017_28_MFU_U_A; assembly: GCF_020738035.1. Taxonomy (NCBI): domain Bacteria; kingdom Bacillati; phylum Cyanobacteriota; class Cyanophyceae; order Oscillatoriales; family Microcoleaceae; genus Microcoleus; species Microcoleus sp. PH2017_28_MFU_U_A. The sequence continues at coordinate 40,443 of NZ_JAEQCX010000060.1, read as the reverse complement.
GGGAAGACAAAGATAAGATGACCAGCATCATCGGCATTCACCTATTACTATTAGGTGCTGGTGCTTGGCTGCTAGTCGCAAAAGCCTTATTTTGGGGAGGTCTTTACGATCCCCACGTCGCAGATGTACGAATAATTAGCGAACCAACCCTCAATCCCGCCCGCATTTTTAGCTATCTCTTGCCCGTACAAGGCCCGGAAGGAATGGCAGCAGTTGACAACTTAGAAGATGTTGTGGGCGGTCACATTTATGTCGGCTTGCTCTGCATCATTGGCGGTTTCTGGCATATCTTCACCAAGCCTTTTGCCTGGGCCCAGCGAGTGTTGTTTTGGTCGGGAGAAGCTTACCTTTCTTACAGTTTGGGCGCTTTGGCTTACATGGGCTTTTTGGCTGCCTACTTTGTGACAGTAAACGACACTGTTTATCCAGAGGTTTTCTACGGCCCTGTGGGTTTAACCGGCCCGGAAGCCACAGTAGTTTCTTCGCGGACTTGGCAGGCAACAAGCCACTTTATCTTAGCGATTTTGGCGCTTTCCGGTCATATTTGGCACGCCCTGCGGGTACGGACAAAAGCAGCAGGATTTGATTTTCGATCGGGCGAATTTGTAACGGCAACTCCTGCTATGGTTCCAGTTGCAAGTGCAACGACAACCGTAAGTTTTTCTGACACGACTGTAACTTTTTTGCGGAATTTGCCGATTTACCGCAAGGGATTGTCTCCCATAGTCAGGGGATTAGAAGTTAGCTTGGCTCACGGCTATTTCCTGGTAGGAGCTTTTGCAGTATTGCTGCCTTTACAAGAAAAAGGTTTAGCACCTCTGGCAGGATTGCTGGCAACTCTGGCATTAGTCTTGATTTTGGCAATAGGCCTCTCGATTTACGAGAATCGGAACATCGAAGCAGGTAAAGTTCTTTACTGGCACAAAACGCCGGAAGATTGGAGTTTATTCCGGGGCGGTTTTGTGATCGGAGGTACGAGCGGAGCTTTCCTTGCTTATTTGCTGCTAGACAATTTTGCTGGCATTGATGCAATTTTCCGAGGTGTTGTGAACTGAACTCAAAATAGAATCTGAATCGAATTTAAGCAAGAAATTAGAACTTTGTTTCTTGCTTAAATTGGCTCATTTCTGGATTTGTGTGTACTGTTGAGAAAATCACCCTATGACTGTTTTTATTTGCTGTTTCTGTATCGGGACTTTGATGGTTCTGTTTTTGTGGAGTATTTCGGTAGCGCTGCGAGAAGGATTCTATCAAATTCGGCGACTGCATCAAATTCCGTGTTCGGATTGCGAGTTTTTTACTAATGACTACCGTCTCAAGTGTACCGTGCGGCCGTGTGTTGCTTGTACTGAAGATGCGATCGGCTGTACCGACTTTGAACCGAAAACTTGTTTTGCCAATTCTTGTCAACAACATTGCTCTAAGCTTCATAAACCTTACACAGAAATACCGACAACTAATCCTTCAGTTACACCTTTAGCAAGAGGGAAAAGCGGCTATAGCCCTCAATTATGAATTGCGAACAATTTGTAGGGGTAGTGCCCCGTGCCTACCCTCCTCTCCTCTCCTAGATAACTAAATCCTTCTGCCTTCACAAATATGAATTTATACAGTGCTAACTCACTCAAAGTCGAACTCAACCAGAGGGGCTGTCGCCTGACTCCCCAGCGAGAAACTATTTTAAGCGTCTTTCAAAATCTACGGCAAGGCAATCATTTGAGTGCAGAAGAGTTATATAAAACTTTACAGAGTCAAGGAGAAAAAATTGGCTTATCTACTGTATATAGAACATTGCATTTATTAGCCAGAATAGGGATTTTGCGCGAACTAGAATTAGCAGAAGGACACAAACATTATGAACTAAATTTGCCTGAATTACACCACCATCATCACCTGGTTTGCATTCAGTGTCACAAGACTTTTGAATTTAGCGATGAATCGATTTTTAAAATTGGGAAAAAGCAAGTTGAAAAAGCTGGTGTAGAATTGCTGGATTGTCAGTTAACTGTGCGTGCTGTTTGTTTTGAAGCGCTGCGGGAGGGATGGCCTTCTTTGATACCTAGCAATTGGTTATGTCCTCAATACCATTCGGAAATGGAGAGTGAAGTTCTTTAGGGGCGGTGGCTGTGAGCTCCCGCCCTTGGCAATCAAGCAACCTCTGAATCGAAACGTTGGTGTTCCATCCGAAATACGTTGGCGTACAAACTAGCAACAATCTGTTTGCCTTCCTGGGTCAACTGCAAATAACCGAGAGATTCGCTAATGTGAGGATAAATTCCACTCCAGTAAAACTTAGAGTAGCTTTGGAGCAAGTCGCCCGGATGTCGGTATCCCAAAACTTTAGTAGCACCGCTTTCTTCCAATTCGTAAAACAGCGCGCCAATTTTTTGTAAATATTGTGGGTTGCTGAGCTGACCTATCAAGTCAGCACCGCGAACTAAACTAGAATAATTACCTGCATCTTGGTCAATGTTGCCGTCAAGCACCGAGAAACGAGTCTGTTCTATGTTCTGCTTGATTATCTCAGCATTAATTAGCTTGTGGTTGCCGAAGCGCTCGTCAATGAATAGTTTTGCTCTGTCAACTCGGTAAGGAGATAAACTAGCCGCTGTTGCACCAGGAGCAAGTGCAATTCTCATGCCATCTTTTCCGGTAGCATACAATCCTGCTGATGCTTGGTCTTCTCGGCAAACTCCTTTGACATATCCGATATCTTGGCACAGCAAAGAAATGATGAAGTGCAGCCAATTTTCACACGAGACTCCGCCCTTGCGAATGTGTTTTCCCCGCAAAATTTCTTGACCGACCAAGGTAATACAAATGGCGTGTTCTGTATTGTGATAAAGAGCGTCGCTGCTGGCAATGTTTTCTAACGCCATTGCCCCCACCCAGGCAATAATGTCGGCATAGTCGGATTTGTAGCCTCCGTAAGTGCGACTATATCCATTTTCTAGTTGTTTGATGAAAGCTTCGATCAGCAGTTCTGTAGAATTAAACATACCCTGTCCTTTTCCTTGAATATTGCCTGTCAAGTGTGGTGAGTCTTATTTGAGTCTCTATATAATATAATTTATATATGATTTTATGGATGAGATTTTAACTCAAAACTGAAAACTCACTCACCTGCGTTGTTGGCGCTTGCCTTTGGAGGTAATATCAACACTCCAAACGCCACTTAGTCCATGACTAAAAGCCATCCCCGTCGGACTGCATAGAGCAGTCTGCTAACAATTTTTAGCTCGTCTGAACTTTTTAAAGTCTCAGAATTAATTTCGTATTGAATTTGGTGGAACACCGTCCGATCTATCTTACCGGATTTCCAAATATTCAAGTAAAGTTCGGAAATTGTACTTTCAGGAATATAAGTTTTGGTTTTCATCTGCGCTCAACTAAATGTATATTGCTTATTATCAGGTAATTTTATATAACTTTATGTGATGTCGATCTCTCTGAGGCTGTGATGCGAGCGGCTGTGATGCGATCGCACGGTAGAGTTGATGGGCGTCTCCGAAAAATGGTGGTTCGATATTTCGCGCGATCGATTTTGCACCACTGCTGTGACCCTCTTCAAAGTTGGGCTTCAATATATAATGCCACATATGTATTGGTACGACGGGCGATCGCCGCATCCCAACTTCGAGCAAACAAGCAAGAAAGTTCGCCCGCCGTGGAAATTTCTTGCCAAAAAAACTCGAGTCGTGTACTATATAGAGTCTGGTATCCTCACTTACCCATAATTATTTTCATTTATCCCGTCCCCACACAGGGGAAGGGACTTTCAGTGCGGATGCCGCCAAATCACTATATTCAGCAAAAAGCTAGAAATGCCGTAACTCATGCCCACTATTCAGCAACTCATCCGTTCAGCACGGGAACAAACGCAGAAAAAAACCAAATCGCCAGCTCTCAAGAGTTGCCCCCAGCGCCGCGGAGTTTGCACCAGAGTGTACACGACCACCCCGAAAAAACCCAACTCGGCGCTGCGGAAAGTGGCTCGGGTACGGCTGACCTCTGGTTTTGAAGTGACAGCCTACATCCCCGGCATCGGTCACAACTTGCAAGAACATTCGGTAGTAATGATTCGAGGCGGTCGGGTAAAAGATTTACCTGGAGTTAGATACCACATCATTCGCGGTACATTAGACACTGCCGGCGTGAAAGACCGCAAGCAAGGTCGTTCAAAAACAGTTGACAGTTGACAGTTGACAGTTGACAGTTGACAGTTTAAGAGCGACCTCTACCTAGAAGGAAGAGGATTGGAGTAATGAATAGTCTGATTTTAACTTCTCCCTCACTCGTGTTCCGGCTTTCAACCAATTCTTTCTGGTAACTCGCATCCTTGAGGGGTGGAAAAGCCAAACTTTCGATCGTCCGCGATCGATAATATCTGAGTTCAAAACCCCAAATTCAATCATTCAAAATCAAAAATCCCAAATAGAACTATGTCTCGCCGCACAGTTATTCAAAAACGTCCAGTTCCTCCAGATCCAACCTACAACAGCCGGTTGGTAAGCATGATGGTGAGACGGATCATGCAGCACGGCAAAAAATCCGTGGCCTCCAGCATAGTCTACGACGCCCTGAAAACCATCCAAGAACGCACAGGAGCTGAACCGTTAGACTTGTTTGAAAAAGCAGTCAAAAACGCTACACCCCTGGTAGAAGTCAAAGCCCGCCGGGTAGGTGGCGCTACATACCAAGTGCCGATGGAAGTACGTTCCGATCGCGGAACCACCCTCGCACTCCGTTGGCTGATTAGATTTGCCCGCGCCCGCACAGGCCGCTCAATGGCAGCTAAACTGGCTAACGAACTGATGGATGCAGCCAACGAAACAGGCAGTGCTATTCGCAAGCGCGAAGAAACACACCGTATGGCAGAAGCTAACAAGGCTTTTGCTCACTACCGTTACTAATTGCCAAATCGTCGGGCATGGAGAAGAGGTCGATCGCGCGGCATAAAAGCATCGGGCGATCAATTGAAAAGTGTAAATTTTGAGTATTGAGATTGCTTCTCCAGGGACAATGCTGCCGGCCATTCGTGAAGCAAACTCAAAACTCCCAAAGTAAAAATTCACCCGGTCTCTGAATCCTCCATGTCGCATCCTTAATATTTTTGTAAACAAATGTTGCAAAAAATATTAAAATGTAACAATACGCTCCATATACTTATGTTCTAAGTCGGTAGCGATGGCAAACAAAGTTATTATGTAGTATAGTTGTATTATAGCAACACAAACTCCAAGGAGGTAGCTGTGGCACGTATCGTCCCGCTAGAGAAAACTCGCAACATCGGCATCGCCGCCCACATTGACGCGGGCAAAACAACAACAACAGAAAGAATTCTGTTCTATTCTGGCATGGTTCACAAAATGGGTGAAGTGCACGATGGAACAACAATTATGGACACGATGGCGCAAGAGCGAGAGCGGGGAATTACGATTACTGCTGCCGCTATCACCACCACTTGGAAAGAGCACAAAATCAACATCATCGACACTCCCGGACACGTAGACTTCACTATCGAAGTAGAACGTTCCATGCGAGTGCTTGACGGAGTGATCGCAGTATTCTGCTCGGTAGGTGGAGTGCAACCACAATCGGAAACAGTTTGGCGACAAGCCGATCGGTATAAAGTACCGCGAATCGTGTTTGTCAACAAAATGGATCGGATGGGCGCGAACTTCTACAAAGTCTATGCTCAAATTTGCGATCGGATGAGAGCGAACGCTGTACCCATCCAAATCCCGATCGGCAGTGAGGAAAACTTCCGGGGAATTGTAGACATAGTGCAAATGAAAGCCTATATCTACAAGAACAACACGGGCACTGATATCGAGGAAGTAGAAATCCCCGATGAAGTCCAAGAGCTAGCGGCCCAATATCGCACCAAGCTGATCGAATCCGTAGCAGAAACCAGCGACGCCCTTACCGAGAAATACCTCGAAGGTGTAGAACTAACCGAAGACGAAATCCGTTTGGCCCTGCGCCACGGTACTGTCCAAGGTACGATCGTCCCCATGCTGTGCGGTTCGGCATTCAAAAACAAAGGCGTTCAGTTGTTGTTGGATGCAGTCATCGACTATCTGCCGTCGCCCTTGGAAGTTCCCCCAATTCAAGGACTCCTACCCAACGGCGACACCGCAGAGCGCTTTGCCGACGACAACGCCCCGCTGTCAGCTCTGGCATTCAAAATCATGGCAGACCCCTACGGTCGCCTGACCTTCCTCCGCGTTTACTCCGGTGTCCTCAAAAAAGGTAGCTACGTCCTCAACTCCACCAAAGACAAAAAAGAGCGGGTTTCTCGCCTAATTGTACTCAAAGCGGACGATCGGATAGACGTAGAAGAACTCCGCGCCGGAGACTTGGGAGCAGCCTTGGGTCTGAAAGACACCTTCACAGGCGATACCATCTGTGAAGAAGGCTCCGAAGTGATTCTGGAGTCCCTGTTTATTCCAGAACCAGTCATCTCGGTAGCGGTGGAACCCAAAACCAAACAAGACATGGAGAAGCTCTCCAAAGCCCTCCAGTCACTCTCCGAAGAAGACCCCACCTTCCGAGTCAACGTTGACCCAGAAACCAATCAGACAGTCATCGCCGGCATGGGAGAACTGCACTTGGAAATTTTGGTAGACAGGATGCTGCGCGAATTCAAAGTAGAAGCCAACGTCGGTCAGCCGCAAGTAGCCTACCGCGAAACCATTCGCAAATCCGTCCGCGCCGAAGGTAAATTTATCCGCCAAAGCGGCGGTAAAGGTCAGTACGGTCACGTGGTGATCGAACTAGAACCTGCTGAAGAGGGAACCGGCTTTGAATTTGTCTCCAAAATTGTCGGTGGCACTGTACCGAAAGAGTACATCAATCCGGCAGCACAAGGGATGAAAGAAGCCTGCGAATCAGGTATTCTAGCAGGATATCCCGTGATCGACCTCAGAGCTACTATGGTAGACGGGTCTTTCCACGATGTAGACTCTTCAGAAATGGCATTCAAGATCGCCGGTTCAATGGCAATCAAAGAAGCCGTGATGAAGGCGTCGCCTGTGCTGCTAGAGCCTATGATGAAGGTAGAGGTTGAAGTTCCCGAAGATTACATCGGGAACGTCATCGGAGACCTCAACTCGCGTCGGGGTCAGATCGAAGGTCAAGAGACGGATCAGGGAATTGCCAAAGTTTCTGTAAAGGTTCCACTAGCAGAAATGTTCGGTTACGCTACTGACATCCGCTCCAAAACCCAAGGTCGAGGCATCTTCACAATGGAATTCAGCCATTACGAAGAAGTGCCGCGAAATGTGGCTGAAGCCATTATCGCTAAGAACAAAGGGAACTAATGATTTAAGGTTTTAGATTTTGGATTTTGGATTGAATCCAAAATCTAGAATCTAAAATCTCAAGTCTAAAATCGCTAAAAAAAACAAGGAACAAATCGAGAATGGCACGCGCAAAATTTGAACGGACTAAACCCCACGTAAACATCGGCACAATCGGTCACGTTGACCACGGCAAAACAACTTTGACCGCGGCGATTACGATGACTCTCTCTGCACTAGGTCAAGCAAAGGCTAAGAACTACGCCGACATCGACGCTGCGCCCGAAGAAAAAGCACGGGGTATTACGATTAATACCGCTCACGTAGAATACGAAACCACAGGTCGTCACTACGCCCACGTGGATTGCCCCGGACACGCTGACTATGTGAAAAACATGATCACCGGTGCTGCTCAAATGGACGGCGGCATCCTAGTAGTGTCAGCGGCAGACGGCCCCATGCCTCAAACTCGCGAACACATCCTGCTAGCTAAGCAAGTTGGTGTTCCCAGCTTGGTTGTCTTCTTGAACAAGGAAGACATGGTGGATGACGCTGAACTGTTGGAACTGGTAGAACTGGAAGTTCGCGAACTTTTGAGCTCTTACGATTTTCCTGGCGATGACATTCCCATCGTGACTGGTTCTGGCTTGAAAGCTCTCGAAGCGATGCTTGCTAACCCCAAAACCAAGCAGGGCGAAAATGAGTGGATTGACAAGATTTACAAGCTGATGGAAGCAGTAGATGCTTACATCCCTACTCCAGAACGCGAAATTGACAAGCCTTTCTTGATGGCAGTTGAAGACGTATTCTCGATTACTGGTCGGGGTACTGTGGCTACTGGTCGGATTGAGCGCGGCAGTGTCAAAGTAGGCGAAACTGTCGAAGTGATTGGTCTTAAGGACACTCGCAGCACTACGGTGACTGGTGTGGAAATGTTCACTAAGTCCTTGGATGAAGGCTTGGCCGGCGACAACGTGGGTCTACTCCTCCGGGGTATTTTGAAGGCTGATATTGAAAGAGGCATGGTAATTGCCAAGCCAAAATCCATCAGTCCTCACACTCAGTTTGAATCTGAAGTTTACATTCTGAAGAAGGAAGAAGGCGGCCGTCACACGCCATTTTTCTCTGGCTACCGCCCTCAATTCTACGTCCGTACAACTGACGTAACCGGTACAATCATGCAGTTCACTGCTGATGACGGTTCGGAAGCTGAAATGGTGATGCCTGGTGACCGGATCAAAATGACTGTAGATCTGATTCACCCGATCGCGATCGAACAAGGAATGCGCTTCGCAATTCGCGAAGGCGGCCGCACCGTCGGCGCCGGCGTTGTTTCCAAAATCCTCAAGTAGGAATCCGCTAACAGCCCTGATAGCAGAAAAGCCACCAAATGTCAATAGGCTTTTCTGCTATTTAGTGAGTAGTTAGTAGTTATTGGTTAGTAGTTATTGGTTAGTAGTTAGTGGTTAGTAGTTATTGGTTGGTAGTTATTGATTAAATATTCGATAATAAAGAACAAATAACAAGTAACAAAGAACAAATAACAAGTAACAAAGAACAAATAACAAAGAACAAAAAATAAACAGAACCTAGAAAATTAAAGAAACCAAAATGGCAGCTATCCCACAACAAAAAATTCGCATTCGCCTCAAAGCTTTCGATCGCCGAATTCTCGACGCATCTTGTGAAAAGATTGTAGATACAGCAAATCGGACAGCAGCTACTGCGATCGGTCCGATTCCCTTGCCCACAAAACGGCGGATTTACTGTTTGCTGCGATCGCCCCACGTAGACAAAGATTCTCGCGAACACTTTGAAACCCGCACGCACCGTCGCATTATCGACATTCACCAGCCTTCTGCTAAAACAATTGACGCTTTGATGAAATTGGATTTGCCAGCCGGCGTAGATATTGAAGTCAAGCTGTAGATTGACAGTTTGGGAAATAACAAGAGAAGGAACAATGGAAAAATACATTGTTCCTTTTTTTTCAATTTTGGACGCAAGGATAGTCAGAAACCGGGTTTTTTTACGAAAATTCTGAGTTATGACTCGGCGGTTGAAACCGCGTCTATACAAACAAAATCGGCCTGCGCCGATTGAAGAATAAAGGGGTTTGGAAACCCGGATTTGGTATTAGGTAAAAAAACCGGTTTCTTTGGTATGAGTGCGTCCAGGACTGTGTTTGATGAAAATTTGGGCGATCGAGTAGCAAAAACAAATGCGGGCAAAAGCAGATAAACCCCACTTGTGGAAGCCAGATATAGCCCAGTTTGTTTAAGTCCTACTAGACATTGACAAAATAGTTGGCGCTGAGGTTGAGATTGGTGGAACCTTGAACGATCGCAATTAGTTCCGCACGGCTTTCATTCAGGAAGATGGCTGTACCCACAGCTAAACCAGTTGGTGACGCTCCCAGACTATACCTCGACTTGGGGCCGGACAGTTGGATCGTATCTTCTAAAGCATTGAAATCGGTAATTACCGCAAAATCGCTAAGACCGGAGGTGCTAATATTATTATCGCTGTAGAAAGCTCCCTGAGTAGCGCCTAGCACAAAGCGATCGCGCCCAGCACCACCAGTCAAGCGATCAATTTCGCCAAAACCTCTTCCTGCTGCTGCATCTGCGCCCGTCAGCACGTCGTCGCCATTATCTCCAAAAAGGCGCTCGTTGCCAGTACCGCCGAACACTGAATCGTTACCACGTCCACCATTAAGGATATCGTTGCCACTATCCCCAAAGAGGGCATCATTACCATCACCGCCAGTAATTTTGTCGTTTCCTAGACCGCCACTAATGTTATCATTGGCTCCACCACCTGCCAGGTTATCGTTGTTAGCGGTAGCGGGTAGATTGAGAGCAACAATACTTTTATTGTTTTTAGTGCTAGCATCGTTTTCCCCAGTAAATCCCGCGTTGAATACGGTGTTGAGATTTAGGAGAGAGCCGTTAGACTGAGTAAAACTGTTGCCTTGGAGCAGTTCTGTGAAGAGGGTAGTACCGTAGGTATGATTGCCACCTAAAAAGTTCTTCGGGAAGATAGTTTGTCCAGGTTGGTACCATTCTTTTTTATTTGCATAAATATCGAGAGTACCTAGCCGATCGTTGTAACCTAATACCTGGCTGGTATGAATAGCTACGACGCGATTAGCATCAGTTGGGTCGAGGCGATCGCCTGCACCCTTACCTTCAAATGCCGGGCCAGCGGGGTCTAATCCCACAATTTGATTAATCACTTTTCCGGTGGATTGGCGATAGGCAGAGGCTGCAAATCCAGCAACGTGAGCTCCTAAACTGTGTCCGATTAAGGTGGTGTAATTAGGATCTACACCGCTATTTTTCAAGTAAGCAGATAGCTGATTGCCAACATTCTGTGTTTTGTCGGCAGAAGGGAAATACAAGACATTACCAGCATCTTTTTCCCAGTCAACAACGACGAGATTTGCATGAGATTCTCGCTGGCGTATAGTTTGAGCTTGGTCTGCCAGCCAATCCCCTGGCTTGTAGCCGTTGCCTGCATTTCCGCCGGTATTACGCCAGCCGTGAATAAGTACATAAGTTGGTGCGTCAGGATTGATCCGTGCGGAACGGTCGATCGAACCGTTGTTACCCCAAATATTAAAACTAACTCCTGAAGCGCCATTAGGATTAGAAGACATTGACCCAAAGGCGTTCATGGTTGTACTCATGTTCATGGTTCCCGGGCTCATATTGGAAAACATATCGAGGGATAAACTTGCATCCATTCCTGGCAGACTAGAAAAGTTATTGAGCGATAGGTTGCTATTCATGACTCCGAGACTGGTATTGTTTGATGAGGAAGTAATGTTAGAGTTAGAGCTAGAGGTAAAAATCGAAATTGCCATTGGTTTCTCCTTATGTATGTGAAGATTTTCGCTGAATTAAGTTAATTGACTTTGCTGACTTTTGAAATGTCAGATTTTTTCCCATTTTTGGGATTATCTACTGTTCGCCAGTCATCGGAGTCATTGAAATCGATTAGGACTTCTTGATTCGGTTCTCATTGAAATCTCCTCTTGTGAACTATTCAAACGAAGGTGCGCTAGCAGATGGCATAACGCACCCATAAGCTATACTCTGCAAAGTAGAAAATCTAAGCAGCAGAAGCCAGTTCGCCATCACGCAAGACTATATATTCGTGTGAGTAATACTGTTCAGCAGCCTCTAAAAGCCCACTCACTAGCCACCAGTTAACCCCTCCAGAAACAATTCCACCAACCAAGGGAATCCAAGCTGTACCAGTCTTTGCCATAAGTTTCGCAACTAACTTTGCAGCAGCTTTAGATGCAGCTTTAGATGCTAATTTTGCTCCGAGTTTAGATCCACCTTTGAGAGCTACTTTTGAAACAAGAACTCCGGCTACCTTAGCAGCTATCTTCGGTGTTGCTTTGCTACAAACTTTAATACCAACTTTTCCGACTGGAATGGTACTTGCGGCTTCTCCAAGCCCTGTCCAAATAGACATGATTAAATTCATATCTACGTCGTAGTCAACATCAACACCTTTGATATGACCAATCCCGAAACAGCCCAAGGCACTGACTCTCCCACACCAGGCCAGATCCGCAGGTATTGCTGCTAACCCCATAGGGCCTCCTAAAGCACCTGATATTCCCCCAGATGCTACTACCATCCGTATGCGTTCACCTTTCCATTCATCTATCGTGTAACCTTTAATTTGTTTTTTCAGTTGTTCTCGTTCCATACTACTGCCGAGGTTTGCCAAATCTTTGAACATCTGTGCGATGTTATTATTGAGGCTCATATCGATCGCTCCTGTTTTTAGATTGATAAGAGAGTAGAGCTGTTGGGAATTGGTAAAATGGGGTATTAAGGTAACTGCCGAAGCTGTAAAATAGCTTTACCATCTCCGGCAGCGAAGGCTTACGCTGAAAAGGGATTCGTTACTTTATTTAAGCCTTCCAATCGTTGTGATTATTCAAACCATTGGGATGGTGATGGACGTATGTGTCCACTCCATTCAGCGCAGCTACGATCGCAGCGAGACCACTAGCAACCGATGCTACTACTTCCAAACGTTGCTGCCATTTGGGCTTATTGGAGTTATCTTTGTCTGATTGAGCCATTTTGTCCTCCTTTAATCTTGCAATCTTTGGCTATGACTCAACTGTCTCATCCGAAGCTAGAATCGTGCCAGCACAAAAACAGATCAGTTCGATTCCCTGTATAACGATCTGAGTTTGTGCTTGACAACGAGGGGGTAAAATGTTACCCGAAAACTAAGGTTGTTGCTTCGATATTTCATCTGCAACTGCTAGAGCAATGGGTAAAATAAAGACATATTCAGATAATTTCTGGTTAAAGACACCATCTATCTTATCTTTTCCATCCTGCTGTATCTTTGATGTATCCTTACCAAGTGCTGAAACAGCTAAATAGTAAACAGAATCCTTCCCTAAAGGAGCTTCCAACCTTTGCATTAACCGAACTTCTGCCAACTGTTTTAGGGATTCTTTGAAAGCAGGAACAGCATCTTCCCCTAAAGCATTCCCCATATTTAATAAACACTTACGCACTTCATCAGAAATCATCCTACCGATGTCTTTTTGCTGTAAAACTTTACTCTTCTTACTAGAAGTATCCTTATTGTCTTTACTCTTGGGGTTATAACCTGTGCCTCCCAGCGAACAGAATCCATCAAAAGACTCATCATCCAGTTTGTCAAAATTTGACGGTACAAAAATACCTTGACCGATCATCTTTTCGTAGAAACTGTTCAAAAACAATCGGTCTTGTTCTCCATCTTTTTTAGCATAGAGGTCGGATTTTGGAATGACGCAGATAAAATTTATCCCTGATAAATTACCTCTTTGCGTTTCTAGATCGCTGATGATTTGTTCCAAAAGATATAACTGATTGACCGTAGCTCTACCCTCGCGTGATTTATTGACGACCGCATAATTTTCCGCAACAGCTTTCCAAATTTCTGCATTGCGAGTTTTAGTCAATTTTTCGCGAATAGTAGGCTCAATCGATAAGTCAAAGAAAAAGATAATTGTATTAGCATTTTTCAGGATTCTCAGTACCCAAGGTTGAGAACCTTCTTCTGTCAAACTGCGCGCCACATCTTCTCCCGCTATATCGGTAAAGACAAAGTGAGTTTTATCGAAATTATTTGAACCAATTTCAGGAAACTGCACAGAAAGTTTAATACTGGTTTTAGTACCTGTTTTTGTGGGTTTAGGAATCGACCCATTACGATACTCTTTTTCTAGCTCTTGCAATCGTTGTCGATCATCTGGTAAATCAAGGGCTACAGTTGCTCCCAAAACTTGTACGTGATCGAAAAAAGAAACTAACCCTGTGAGTAAAACACTTGATTTGCCAGTACCCGGACTTCCTAGTAAGATAATTGAGTGAGTTTCGCTTTCTTTGGGATACCAACCGCACCGTTTATTATTATCTCCTGAAGGCCCTGTACAGGAAAAATTGACTAGCTTATAAATTTCTCGACCCCATTGTTTGACAAGTTTTCTCACAAACTCTTCAAGTAGAGCTTCGCTATTTAGCGTATTAGTCTTTGGGGAAATATTTGATGCTTGTTGTACGTTTTGTTGCTTCAACAACTTCTCTTTACTAGATTTTAACTCTTTCTGCAAATTGTCTGATAATCTCAGTTTAGGATTACCTAACACCACTTCCGAGTGAAGAATGTCTAGTAAATTACGGTATGAAATAATTGTTTGCCGAGGTAAGGTAAATGGCACATTACTATCTAGAGAGATTGTTTTTAGTTCATAAATGTCACATTTTTTACTGTTGTGTCCCAGAACTATCGCTAAAACAAATTGCCCTCTAATAATAGCTTTGAGTAATCCTTCATCATCTTTATTTTTACCATGAATTTCCTCTAACTTATTTAAGTACCATTGGATTGTTGGACAAACTTCATTGAGTAGTTCTTTGAGCCTTTTTCTGTTTGGTTCGCTCTCAAGTTTTTTCATCCATTCAAAGACATTCCTTTGGTCAAAAATCAAATCCATCAAATTCCCAACTAAAGAACGAGGTTCTATACCACGCAGGAGAGATTTACATTCTCGATCCAAAAGTTCTTGGTCAGTTTCTGTTTTGAGTGGGAATTTATCATGATTTCTGATTTGCTCAAAAAAGTCTAACTTTTTCTGAACAAAGTCTTCCGCAGCATCTTTGCCTAAAATACCTCGATACATCCCTTGATGAGATAATTCTCGTTTATTTTGAATTGCATCGTTGTTTTCTTCATCATCATCAGCATCAACACTTTTATCATCGGAAAAAAACTTTCTTTCCTGCCCGTATGGATAACGACCATCCGTTGATGGTTTTAATAACAAGTTTCTTTGTTCTAACTTAGTTTCCAATCTTTCTAAGAAAAGCCGTAGGGCCGCAATATTGCCATCTAACTCTAAGCGTAAGTTATCAGTCAAAATCATTTCATAGCCTTGAGTTCTGATACCAATGGGAGAGCCGCAAGCCGGACAGGTAATATAGTTCTCCTCACTTTCAGCCGTTTTCAGAAAATCAAATACAGTATTGGATGTCATAATTGATGTTACTCCTGGATTGTTTGTAGAGAGAGGCGTTACCAAGAATCTTGCAATCCTTAGTTATGACTTAACTGTCTCATCCGTCCCATGAATACTCCAGCACAGAAGCAGATCAGTTCGATTCGGTGTATAATGATCTAAATTTGTGCTTGACAACCAGGGAGTATAATGTTATATGAAGAGTCTTAAAGCTTCTCTTCGGGGACTGGCTAGGATAAAACAGGCTAGAGAAGAAAGGGGATGGGCAATAGAAGACCCTATATGGCGTGAAGAAGCCAGTCAGATCCTTGACCCTAATCGAGATTGGGAGAACGTAGAGGAAACATATTTAGCTGTATCAATAGGGACTTGGAAACGATTTTTGCAGGGAACACCTATTAAAAACAATACTTTCAAAGCTTTCTGCCAGGTTTTGGGTCTGAATTGGGAAGAAGTTGTCGATAATAATCCATCTCAGTCAACCACTCTGGCTGTATCTTCAAGCCAAGACTGGGGAGCAGCACCAACTGTCTCCTATTGCTACGGGCGCACTCAGGAACTAGATACATTAAAAAAATGGATTTTGAAGGACAAATGTCACTTAATTTTTCTGCTAGGTCAAGGAGGTATAGGTAAAACTACTCTCTCGATCGAATTAGCAAAAGAAATTCAAAATAAATTTGACTATATAATCTGGCGAAGTCTTGGGGCATCGCCACCAGTAGAAAAAATCCTAGCAGATGCAATCAAATTTTTGTCTGATCAGCAAGAAACTACACTACCAGAAACTTTAGAAGAGAAGATCGGCAGACTGGTTCATTACTTAAAATCTTCACGCTGTTTGTTCATACTGGATAATGCAGAGTCAATTCTTCAAAGTGGTAGCCACATAGGTCAATATCTGGAAGGATATCAAGGGTATGGTGATTTGCTAAAACGAATAGCTCAATCATCTCATCAAAGCTGTTTAGTAATTACCAGCCGAGAAAAACCAGAAGCAATTGAATTGATAGCCAGACAGAATCAAAATATACGTTCATTATATTTAGATGGTTTGAAGGTAGAATATGGTCGAGAAATATTTACTGTATTTGGAGAATTCTCTGGATCAGAAGATGACTGGAAAAACGTTATTGAAAACTATGCAGGTAATCCTTTTGCTTTAGAAGTTCTAGCACAAGATATTCGAGATTCTTCATTAAGAGGGGACATATCTCGATTTGTAAAAAGATATTTAAATAGAGGCAGAGTAAAATTTACTGAAATCAACAATTTATTAGAACGTCAGTTTGAACGGCTATCTCTGTCAGAAAAACAAATTATGTACTGGGTGGCAATTAATTATGAGCCAGTTTCAGACGAAGAATTACAGGAAGATATTATTTTATGGGAAGCTCAACAGGAATTAGTCGAATGTTTAGCGTCTTTAAAGCGACGATCGCTCATCAAAAATACCGAATTGGGATATACACAGCTACCCGTATTGAAGGAATACATTATCCATCGACTAATAGATGAACTTTGCCAAGAAATTAAAACAGAGCAAATAGAACTTTTGAACAGCTACTCTCTGTGCAAAGCCACATCCCAAGACTATATTAGAGAAACTCAAGTTCGCCAAATTATCACGCCTTTGCTGGAAAGATTGCTTCAGGAACTTGGCGGGAAAAGAAATGTCGAAAGTAAACTCAAACAAATTATTTTCAATTGCCAACAACAATCGCCTAAAGCGCCTGGATATTTAGGAGGTAATATTCTTAATATCTTGTGCGAGCTAGAAACCGATTTGACAAACTATGATTTTTCGGATTTAACTATTTCTCAAGCCTATCTTCATGGAATTCAATTACATCAGGTTAATTTTGCCAACTCTGACTTATCTAAATCTTTTTTTTCTGAACCTTTGGGTAGCATTCTATCAGTAGCATTTAGTCATGATGGTCAATTATGGGCAACAGGTGATGCAGATAAAAATATTTATATTTGGCGAGCGGATGGTCAACTCATAACTACTTGTGTAGATCATACTAATTGGGTAAGGTCAGTTGCCTTTCATCCTCAAAAACAAATTTTAGCTAGTGGGAGTGACGATCGCACTGTCAGGTTATGGGATATTAATACAGGTCAATGTCTTGCTACATTACAGGGACACACCGATCGAGTTTGGTCAGTAGCCTTTAGTCATGACGGTAAGATATTGGCTAGTGCTAGTGATAATGCCGATCGCACCGTAAGATTGTGGGATGTGGATGATGTTGACTCTCCTCAATTTCTGCGAACTCTACCACATAGTTACTGGGTAGTCAAAGTTGCTTTCAACGATCGAGGGACAACTTTAGCCAGTGGGAGTGCCGATCGAACTGTAAAATTATGGGATGTTAATACAGGTGAATGTCAGAATACCTGGCAAAACCTCTCGCATCAGGTTCGATCGATCGACTTTAGTCCTGATGGTGAAACTCTAGCGACAGGTACGGATGATAAACTTGTCAGATTGTTGGATATTAAGACTGGTAACTGTCTCAAAGAATTTTTGGGACATGATGGAAGAGTGTGGTCAGTTGCTTTTAGTCCTGACGGTCAAACTCTGGCTAGCGGTGACCATCTAACTGTCAAGTTATGGAACATTGAAACGGGTGAATTATTACTCACTTTACCAGAAATCGATCGCCGAATTAGAACAATAGCTTTTAGTCCAAATGGTGAAACTTTAATTACTGGTAGTGACGATCAAAGTGTTAGATTGTGGGATGTCCGCAAAGGCGAATCTTTGAAAACTATCTATGGCTATACTCAAAGAGTTTGGTCAGTTGCTTTTTCTCCTGATGGGAAAACTGTTGTTAGCGGCAGTGACGATCGCACAGTAAAACTGTGGGATATCGAGACAGAGAAATTCAAAATACTGGGTATAGCTACAAAGCGCGTTCAGTCAGTTGCATTTCATCCTCAAGGCACAAAAATAGCCAGTGGCGGTAATGATGGGAGAGTACAGTTATGGGATCTAGCTACTCGTAAATGTTCAAATTTCTCAGAGAAGCACAAAGATTGGATTTGTTTAGTAGCTTTCAATTCGGAAGGAACAAGACTGATTAGCACTGGTGACGATTGCAGGATAAAAATATGGGATGCTAATACGGGTCAATGCTTGGAAAATTACGAACATCCACATTGGATTCGATCGCTTGCTATCAGTCCTGATGGTGAGAATATAGCGATCGGTAGTGATGCTACAATCTTACAAATATGGAATATTCAAACAAAACAACTACTCGATATAGGAAAGCATCAAAAAGGAGTGTATGCAGTTGCCTGGAGTCCTGATGGTAAAATTATCGCCAGTGGAAGTGATGACCTCACTATCAAATTATGGGATAGTAACACGCATGAATGTCTGCGTACTTTAGAAGGACACAGACAGCCAATCAGATCGGTTGTGTTTAGTCCTAATAGCAGCCTTGTTGCTAGTGGCAGTGATGACTGTACGATCAAACTATGGGATGTAAAAAGTGGTGCTTGCCTCAAAACTTTTACAGAACATAAAAATACCGTTCGCTCTGTTGCTTTTAGTGCTGACGGATTAATGCTGGCAAGTGGCAGTGAAGATGAGACAATTAAACTGTGGAATATTGAAACACTTACCTATATTAAAACGCTGAAAGCTGAACGCCTTTATGAAGGAATGAATATTGCAGGTGTGACTGGGATTACTAACGATCGCAAAGATACGCTGAAAGTATTAGGCGCAGTAGGAAATTAGCGATATGTTGAGGTTAATAGGCAAACCTACTCTATTTTAATCCTTAAACCTACGTTGCTCCGATTTAACGGGCGATCGGAAATTTTGGCAAGCTATTATGTAGCGCGATCGCGTCCAGGACTGTAAATCCCCCTAGGTCGGCTGCCGATCGCCGGTGACGGATGTTTTCAAGCTGACAGCACTGGGTACACTTGCATTTAACCGAATTTTCCCGCGATCGCCCCTCACCCCCGCCCGGAATTACTCAAATCAGTTAAAGTAAGAAAAAGAAGCGCAAGTACCGTCACCTTTGAGCGACAATGGCATCCTCCTCCTCTGTAGCAGTTCGCGAACTCCCCTTATTTCCCTTGCCGGAAGTGGTTCTATTTCCAGGTAGACCGCTGCCACTGCAAATTTTCGAGTTTCGCTATCGAATTATGATGAACACGATTCTGGAGGGCGATCGCCGTTTCGGTGTGCTCATGTGGGACCCGAACCAAAACAAAGTCTCTGCCGTTGGCTGTTGCGCCGAAGTCATTCACTGTCAGCGCCTCCCGGACGATCGCATGAAAATCATGACTCTCGGACAGCAGCGGTTCCGAGTCCTCGACGCTGTTCGGGAAAAACCCTATTTAGTCGGTTTAGTAGAATGGATTGAAGACGAACCGCCACAAAAAGACCTCCGATCTTTGGGCAAAGAAGTCGAACAACTGCTTCGCGATGTAGTTCGCCTCTCTAGCAAATTGATGGATCAGCCGATCGACCTACCGGAAGACATTCCCAGTTTGCCCACAGAACTATCCTACTGGGTAGCCAGCTACCTTTACGGTGCAGCTACAGAACAGCAAACTCTCTTAGAATTGCAAGATACTGCTGCGAGATTGGAACGCGAAACCGAAATTTTAACTTCCACTCGCAATCACTTGGCAGCAAGGACTGTACTCAAAGATACGCTCAAGTAGTCAATAAGGCAGGCAAAAAGTACGATCGACTTTGCCTGCATTCAAGCCAAATTTACAGACAAATCATACTATTTTCGATTTGAAATTTTCGCATTGGAGATTAAATAATTGAGAATTAATAGACCTTTTACAAAAATATCTAGGAACGGGCAAGATGCCCGTTCCACAAAAGTAAATTTTTCTGTGGAACGGGCATCTTGCCCGTTCCAAAATTAGATGCTTGTGTCACAAAATCTCGACCAACCGAAACCATACGATGCAGTTAGAGGCGGTCAACTGCCGCCTCCGGTGGGCGGTGTGGTACTCGGCGGACTAGCAGGAGTCAGACACCGACTGTCTAGTTCAGTCAGCGAACATCGGATTGCAGCGCTAAAGGAAGCCTTCAATTACGGCGATGCAGGCTTAAAAATAGTCATCAAGATTTGTCAAAGCGAAACAGGGCCAGTGCAGCGGGCGGCCTGCGATTTGCTGCGAGAAAGGCTGAGCGCGATCGCCCGCGAAAAATTACAAGCCTTCGTACCTGCAAGTTTAGATTCAGAAACAGCGACAGACAGGACTCAAAAAATCTTAAAGAACTCAGCCAGTACAGTCTCAGAAAAAGGCGATCGGCAGTTATCAGAAGCACAGTTAATATTTGAGACAACTGTGCAGCAGATGGAACCCAATTTGTTGCTCTTAGAAGCATTAGTAGCCTCTGTAGAACGCGAAGGCTTTACCAGCGAACTGATGAATTTTTGGGATTTATTAATCTTAGAAATTCAGGAACCTCTCAAAGAACTTCGTCAGGCTGTTGGCAGCGCGATTTCAGCCCAACTGCGGATTCAGTGGCAGTACAATCAATCTGAATCCCAAGCCAATCAGTGGCAGCAGCGAGCTTTGCTAGCTCTTCAGAAAGGCGATGAGAACTCCGTTCGACAAGCCTGGGTTCGCAAGCAAATAGAGTTGGATAAGGTAGCAAAAGTGAAGATAGATTTAGACGACCAAACTGTACGAGTAGAAACTCTCAATCGCAACTTGCTAGCTTTGGAAAGTAAGATTGCCGAAGCTAATTCTAAGAAAGAAATACTAAAGATGCAGGTTCATTTTTCTAAGGTACAGGAGCAAATTAACTGCACTTTTAGCCAAATGAATACTATATTTTTTAGTCCTTAGCTGTCGGATTATGTGCGGATATATTGCCTGATTTCAGACTTGTCTGATGCAAAACTGAATTGCCCTGCTTAAATTTGTAGCCTCATCTAACTTAGCGCCTTCGCGGTTAGCGCCGCACAAAAATGCCCCGCTCAAATTAGCACCGCGCAAATCAGCTTCTCTCAAATCCGCATCCTGAAGGTTACTTTCAGACAAAAATGCTCCTCTCAAGTTGGCTCTTCTGAGACTTGCTCCCCGCAGTTTTACCTCACTGAGATTTGCTCCTTCGAGATTGGCTTCATCTAAGCAAGCATCTATCAGGTTGGCTTCCATCAAGTTCGCTTTATACAAGTTTGCCCCGGTTAAGTTGACACCAATCATTTTCGTGTCTCCCAAGTTGGCGTTTTCCAGGTTTGCATTAATCAGCTCAGCCCCTGTTAATCTGGCACGAGTTAGCTTCGATCCCCTGAGATCTGCCCCATTCAGATCCGCCATGATCAGACAAGCATTTTCGAGGTTTGCACCAATTAAGTTAGCCCCACTTAGGTCTGCTTCAGCTAGAATTATGTCCTTTAAATTGGCACAGGCGAGGCAAATATGAAGTAGGGAAGCTTGTGACAGGGAAGCACCTATTAAGTTGGATTCGTGAAAATCTCTTTCTCCGGCTGCATATCGCTTGAGAAGTTCATCAGCATTCATCTCGCTAGCCCCCTAAGTATTAATACAATCATACTACTGACAGTACAGTGTAGCAACCAAAGATTTTTAAAGTTTCCGTGTGTTTTTTTAACTCTTCTAGTGCCGATCGCACTAATGTAGAACAAGCATCGGCTTCCACGTCCATAAAGAAGATATATTCTCCGAGCGATCGCTTAGTCGGCCGAGATTCAATGCGACTTAGGTTAATACCGCGACTAGCAAATACTTGCAAAGGTTTTACCAATGTTCCGGGCATATTAGCAGGTACGCTAAAAGCTAGTGACGTGTGAGTACAATTCGCCGAAGTTGAATCTAGGTGCGAGTTAGCCCCTAGTGTGGTGCCGGATGTCATTGATGACTCGTGGGATTCTGCGAAGTTTCCTAATTTTCCTGCATCGGAGCCAAGTACCCAAAATCGAGTGTAATTGTCGGGATAATCATTAATCGGGCTCGCTAGCACGGGCAATTTGTAGAGTTCGGCGGCTCTTGGCGAAGAGATTGCCGCTATACTGCTATCTTCTAGATAGTGCAACGCTTCCGTCGTTGAATTAGCCGGAATCAACTGAGCCTGTGGGATAAACTCGGCCAACCACAATTGACACTGAGCTAGGGCTTGCGGGTGAGAGTAAACTTTTTGAATCTGGTTAAAATTTTGAGCATTTGACAGCAGTGCGTGGGAAATCGGCAAAACCAGGGCGTGTTTAATTCGCAGTGCATCCAGCCGCCACAGGGTATCTAGGGTGACAGTGACGCTACCTTCTATGGAATTTTCTACCGGCACAATTGAGTAATCAACCAGCCCGGAGGCAGATGCCTCTAGTGCCTGAGAAATGGTGGAATAAGGATACAGGGTACATTCGGAGTTAGTTTCCCGGCTCAACCAATTGACATAAGCCTGAGCCGCTGTTTCTGCATTGGTACCTACAGGGCCGAGATGTGCGATCCTCTTCGAGGGCTTTGCTAAGGAAATTTTCATAATAATCGGCAATTTTGCGTTACAAATGTTTGCTTTACTCTCATCAGCCAGCAAGTATGATGAAAAAATTAGCCTGAGTCCCAAAAGCTTTTATCCGTTATTTCTCGGATGAGATGGGGCGAGTGGGCGAGTTAGTGCGCGACTCAAATCACCTTAAAAAAGTTATAGTTTATTAAGATATCCTTACGAATCCCACATATTGACATATTCTCATGTATACCCGTTTTAATGCTTCCCAATCCGTTGAGATCGCCGTACCAGATGAACGGGTTCCCATTCAACATTATCTGCGCCAGCCGAGGCGATTGGTGAACGCCCTAGTCGATCGTACTCGCACAGAGCAACTAAGCGATGACTGTTTCCGCCTGAAAATGCGACCGTTACAATTTATGATGCTCAGCATTCAACCCACAGTAGACATGAGGGTATGGGCGCAGTCGGAGGGCGCAATCAATTTGGAGTCAGTCGCCTGCTCGATTCTTGGTGTGGATTATATAAACGATCGCTTTGCTCTCAATCTTAAAGGAAAGCTTTACGTAGACCAAAGTAGTGGGGTAGCGTACTTGAAGGGAAAAGCGGATTTAGAGGTGCAAGTCGAGTTACCGCCACCGTTTTGGCTGACGCCCAAACCAATTTTAGAAGCAACGGGCAACGGCTTGCTCAAGAGTGTACTGCTAAGCGTCAAACAGCGATTGATGTATCAATTGCTCTTAGATTACCGCCGCTGGGCAAGCAGCGAAACAGAAGTAATATCGAGCGATATCCCTCAAATCTTATCGGTTGAAGGTTGAGCGGGTATTAGAGAATGACGTTGCTTAATCAGGGTATGAAAATGGGTAACTTGAAAATTCAGCTATATTAACTGACCAGACGATCGAATGCAATGCAGCCTGAATTTTGTTGAAATTTGCTAGCTCCCATAGATAGCAGCGGGTCATTCAAAATCGATGTGAGTCAGCGCTCCATCATCGTCTTCCATGATTCTCCTAGGCCCAGACCAAGCTGTTGATTTGTCTTGTGAAACTTCGGCCTTTTTGTCGGTGAGTTCGCGCTGTGGTGGTCGAGTTTTTGGGCTCGGTTGCACATTCGTCGCCCCCACCCGGATTCGGATTTTTGGTCCGGAATTGCCCAAGCGAATTGTCATCCCGTCCGCTACCGATACCTGAGCGATCGGCTTATCATCTACATAAGTGCCGTTAGCGCCAAAATTAATAATTTCCCAGCCATAAGAATGATTCCACAGCTCTACGTGGTGGCGGGAAACTACAGCGCTGTAAATAATTACATCATTGTCGTTCGATCGACCGATCCGAACCACAGATTCGGATTCAAAACACCAACTTTGAACTGGGACAGACTGAATAGGATGTAGCAGAGTTAAGGTAATCACTGATGTTTTGACACTCCCCCGCATGACTGAAACGGGGATGCTTCAAGAACCAATTTTTGCGATAAAACCGCAAAAGATTTGATGCTTAAAGGCGTTGTCAGTGCGCCGCTACTCCCTCGCTTTGCCGTAAAAGTTGAAGTTTTGACTGCTTGAGGCATTTGAACAAACTTTTGATTGTTGGCTTGGACTCCAGGTGCGAACTTTGCCTGTCCTCGATCGCCACCAAACACGATATTAATCTGGTGAACTTGGCCGCGATTGACAGCAGTGCGAAGTTCTCGATCGATTGAATCTCGGATGGAGCTACCCGGCCGATCGCCCATCTGGGCCGATCGATCGGTGGAGTGACCATTTTCCCACAGATCGATCGGAGAATTCAACTCAGACGAGTGCTGGTTGCACCGCTGATTCGAGTTGTCGATCGGGCGACAGTCTGCGACGATCGGCGAATTGCTGTTTGCCCCTACAGAAGTTAACCAATTATTAAGGCTGCGGGTTCTAGATAAAATAGGAGTTGGTTCTCTCAAACAGCATAGGTCTTTTAGGGTTGCTAACATTTTTCGTATTGATGCGATACCTTTAAAATACAATGCTTTGAGCACTGGAATTCCTCGCCCAGAAAGCCTCTATTTCGCGTACTCTGTACCGATCGAGCTTTCGGGTGCCGGCCACCCCAAAAATGCGATCGGCAAGCAGCTACTTTCTCGATCGGGAAAGCCGCACTTCAGGGCAAATCCGACTCTGGCGGTTCCACCGGATCGGGCGGTACAGATTCATCCCTTTGGCGCTTCAACTCTGCGACTTTTTCTTGAGCTACATCCCTGACTTCTATAGCTTTATCTTGAAGTTTTTCCGCCAGATTTTGAGCGTTCCGCTTCACGCCAGCCACATTTTTAAGAGTTCTGTCAAGATCTTCCTGTAAAAACTCGGCTACCATGCCGACTTTATGGTGCAGTCCCTCCGCGTACTGCACGGGTTCGGATACAGCAGCCTCAGAGACGATCGCCCGCTTGCTGCCGATCGTCGAAATCGCCTGCACCGGCAACAAGTAAATCCCGTCTAAAACGCCGCGCCAGCCGCTAGATTTAAACAGGTAATCCCTAACAGAACCAGTCCGGACATCAAATAGGTAGTCAACCACCGTACCTGCCTTATTTCCTGCGTCCGTAAGTACCTCAAGGCCGATCGGACAAACAGCTTGTTCCGGCTGATGCAATTCCGGAAGTTCCGGGTTAATCGTCACCAAAACATTTTCGCCCACCGTATCAACTTGCGCCCAAGCGAACCAGCGTTTTTTGTTGCCCAAAAGTCCCGACTTGCAAGTAAAGCCGATCGCCCGCTGGGAGTGAGGATCGAGCCAAAGCCGATCTACCCTGCCGACCTCTTCCGCCGTGCGGCGGTCGATCGTGCGGCGGTTGATCAGTTCGCTGCGCTTAACAATCTGTTGTGATGTACTCATAAATAAACTCCTGAGTGCCGCCTGCAAGAAAAATGTCGATCGTCCAAAGATGTCGATTTAATATTCTTCTTCTTCTTCTTCTTTTTCTTCCGAATAATGGGGAGTATTTTCTGCCTCAGTTAACTCGTCTTCTTCCCTGGAAGTGCCAATTTCTTTTTGGCTGGGAATAGGAATCGTGCTAAGCAGTGCGCCCCCGGAGGGAGCGTGAATTGCCTTAGCATCCCTTGACTTGACGCTAGTTTGTGCTAACTGGGCTGAGGACTGATTCCCACCGACGTTGATTTGAATTTTCGGGCCCGAGCGAGCCAAGTGAACGATCAGACCGTCCACAACGGGAACCTTAGCGATCGGCTTACCATCGAGGTAAGTACCGTTGGTACCTAAATTGATCAGTTCCCAATTAATGCCGCTGCGTCGCAATTCGATGTGGCGACGAGAAACCACAGCGCTAAAAAGAACGACGTGGTTTTCCGTCGATCGCCCGATCCGGACGACCTCTTCGTCTTCAAAGATCCAACTGCGGACGGGAATAGACTGGAGTGGATGTAGCAAGGTCAGCTTAATCACATTGGCAGCATTGAGTTTTGGTAGAGCGCCTCAAGATGCGATTTTAGATTTTAGACTTTCGATCGCCCAATCCAAACTCGATCTAAGAGATTTGAAATAGAAACGTAACCAGGTCTCCTTTTCCCAGAGAGATGCGGTCTCCCGGTCGCAACCGATGTCGGTTTCCCTTGGGCAGGGGAGTATTGTTGACGTAAGTGCCGTTAGAACTGCCTACATCTTCTAGGTAGCAAGCATCTCCCTCCACCCGGAGATTTGCGTGTACCCGAGAAACTATCTCAGAATTAGCAAATCCCGAAACATCAATATCTGGCGGCACCAAGTCATTTGGCTTGCCAATGTGAATCACAGCGAGATTGTGAGGCAATTCCATCGGCGTATTTGTCTGAACGTGTATCAGTCGCGCCGACTGCTGTTGCAGTTGAGTTTTAGCCACACCCGCTGGCTGTGGGTCGGGAACCGGGGGAGAGGTATTTGGTGCTGTTGTCACCGATTCTGTTGTAACAGGAACCGAGAGCGACGGCGAGGGATCTGGAATCGTCGGAATGCTGGCGGGAGTTTTTTCCAAGTTCGGCCCCTGATGTGGGGTAACTAGAGGTTCCATTGCGATCGTCGGCGGTTCGGTTGATCCTAAGTCCGGCACCAGTGGCGATACCACTGTGGGGCCCACAGGCGAGACGGACGGTACTGTCGCCTCAACTTCTGGAACGTAGGAACCCGGACGCAAATTAAAGCCACACTGACCGCAAAATGCTGCATCTGTCTGAACCGCTGCACCGCAGTTTGAGCAACTGGCGGTAACGGGTAAAGGCGTGTAACAAGACTCGCACTGGCTGGCCCCGTCGGGGTTCTGGTGATTGCAATTGGGACAGACAATCATCGATTTCTCCTTGCTATCGGCCAGATTTTCCAATCAGCCTCGTAAAAATAGTTGTGTATATGGTCAAATTTTAACTTTAACCGCCACAATTCTTATATTGCTTCGCTAATACTAGCAACTGAGTTCGCGCCGTGACATTCGGAACGAAGGAAAAGATTGAGTTAGTAATACTGCTGACAGTGCTGACTCTGGAGGCTCTCTCAGCTATTTTACTGCAACGCCTGCCGCAGCATCGAGCAGCCACCAAAGTTCGCCTTCTGGTTGAATGAGTCTGGCTGGATAGGTCATGGAGTCGGCTGCGGGGGCAAAAATTTGACTGAGGGCGGGTTGTTTGCTGGCTCCTGCCACCATGAAGATGACGCACCGGGCGCGGTTGATTAAGGGGAATGTAAAGGTGATGCGGGGTTGACCGTCTTTGTTGCCGACGGTTATTAGGGAGTCACGGACTTGTAAGGCTGGTGTGCCGGGGAATAGAGAGGCTGTGTGGGCGTCGTCTCCTATGCCCAATAGGATGATGTCGAAAGCGGGAAACTCGCCGTCGGATATTTTGAAGAATTGCTGCAATTCGGTTTGGTGCGTCGAGGCGTCGGCTGCGGGGTCAGCCGCGCCTGTGGGCATGGGGTGGATGTTGCTGGCGGGGATGTTTACTCGATCGAGCCAAGCGAGGCGCGCCATTTTTTGATTGCTGTCCGGGTGATCTGGCGCAACGTAGCGTTCGTCACCCCAGAAAACGTGAATTTTGTCCCAAGGCAGGTCTTGGGTGGCGATCGCTCTGTAGAGCGGTTCTGGTGTGCTGCCACCCGCCAAGGCGATCGTGCAAACTCCACGTTCTGCGATCGCTGCTGGGATTTTGGACAGGACAACCGCGAGCGATCGCTCTATGAGTTCTTCCCGATTTGCTAATACTTCTACTACTTTTTTCATTAATTTCCTCTCAACTTTTCTCTTCGTCTGGAGCTGGGCAATTACTCAAATTCGGCCTTGACATTTTGCTTTGAGGTCGATCGGCTGACACGCTTGGAAGGCTCTACACCGCGTCAACTCTGATTTTATCATTATTTCCGCTTTATTTTGCTGGGCAAAACTTATTTCGGTCGGTACTCAATCGAGCTTCACCTGTGGCATACATCTGTAGCAACAGTTTCCGAGAGTTAGGACGTTCTTAATTGCACTTTTCACAAGATATATGTAATGGAACTTCCTTCATAGTTCTTGCTTCTGCTATTATGTTTTTCGCAACTTGCAATCAAAATCGCGATCGCACTTACCTGGGGACAGCAAAAATCATCAAGATTGATATGGTAGACTATGGAAAATAGTTTTAGGTCCCGAGGCTCGGATGGAAGCAAAACTATGTCAAATTTTAAGAAATTTCCTACATCTGTCCGCTATCTAATAGCGCGTTTCCGCCACTGGACGCAACCGTCGGTTTGGGCTCCGCTAGCCGTGCTGTGTGCGGGGGGGTTATTTATCTGGGAAGTCTCCGTACATCCAGAAAGGTTGAGCATAGATGGCGAAGAAGAAGCAGCAAACTCAAACAATCCAGATGCGATTCCCGGACTGTCTGCTGAAGATAGTGCCATTGCTGCTGAAATCGACAGCTTGCCAGTGCTAGTCAATCAGTTCAATCGCTCCAATTCTGAACTGAACTTGTTCAATTCATCAGCAGTCAAAGGCAAAGGTTTATTCGACGAAATTCGCACTCGCGGCTTAGAAAAGCCTAAGCCCTCTTCAGAGCCAAAGTCGGCGGCAATCAACACATTTGTGTCGCTGTCAAATTTACAAAATCCTGCGATTGGGACAGTCAACAATAACCCGCAAAATTCCAGCTTACCAAGTTCAAACCCGACATCTGATTTGAGTTTATCTGGCAGTGGGACGACCATTTCCGGCATAAGAGCGATCGAGCCTGAGTCTGCGGGTGCACCGGAAGCATCAGGTAGCGGTAATTCCAGCAAACAAAACGACAATCCTGTGCCTTTGAGTCCGCTGCAAGCAGCCATGAAAAAATACGTCGCTGCTGACACTTCAGCAACGGCGGCGGCCGTGAAAAGTGCAAACACCCCTAAATTGCTCGATCGACCGGCTTCCCTTGGATCTGGGACAAATCCGGCAAATTTGTTGCCAACGGTCGCTACAGCTCAAGGAAAAGCAAATCCTGGGAATGTTCCTGCGACAATCTCCCCACTTCCGGCTTCTACTAATACAATTATTAGCGACTCTCAACAATTTTTAAACCCGGCAGCTACACTTCCTGAATCATTTACCGGGTTAAATTCCAAAGCATCAGTCATCCCCACAATTACTCCACAGGTTCCAACGGTGGCTTTGCCCAAAAATCCCTATCAAACTAATTTATCCGACTCGGGCTTGATACCGGAAGTTCAACCTGTGGCGCTTCCTGTCGCCACACCTTCACCAATACCGCTAATTCCGAATTTCGGGCAATCCCCTAGCACGGGAGTAAACAAGATCATTAATCCTCAATTCTCTCCCAATTCAGCGAATTCTCAATTTCAACAACCTCAACCAAGTCAGATTAATTTGCCAAGCCAGCCTAACTTTGGAGCAGTTCCTCAAAACACCAATCAGGGCGGGCAGCCAATTCAACCGCAACCTTTTTCTACACCTCGCTCTTTGACTCCGGGACGCTATATTGGTGGCGGCGAAATTAATACTTTTGCTAATCCTTAAATGAAGGAAGAAGGAAGAAGGAAGAAGGAAGAAGGAAGAAAGAAGAAGGAAGAAGGAAGAAGGAAGAAAGAAGAAAGAAGGAAGGAAGAAGGAAGAAGGAAGAAGGAAGAAGGAAGAAGGAAGAAGGAAGAAGGAAGAAGGAAGAAGGAAGAAGGAAGAAGGAAGAAGGAAGAAGGAAGGGGAGCATCTCAGTTTTGCATCTGTAGTGCTGTCCCCGCTCGCGAGCTATACGAGCTCGCACTGTAAAAAAATGTTTTTTGCAAAAATGAGATGCTCCCGAAGGAAGAAGTTGAATTGTAGGGTGTGTCGCCCTTGAGAATCCCTGAAGTTGACAGACAATTTCACAGATCCGCACCTGAAAAACCCGGTTGAATTGTAGGGTGTGTCGCCAGATCCGCACCTGAAAAACCCGGTTGAATTGTAGGGTGTGTCGCCCTTGACAATGCCGGAATTTGACAGACATTTTTACAGATCCGCACCTGAAAAACACGGATGGAAGAAACAAACCTAACACTTTTTTGTAGTAAAAATTTGGAGAAATGGTATAAGGTGCGTCGCCATGAGATTGTCGATATTGAGTTAGAGATTTTTCTTGAGCGACGCACCCTACGACTGTTAATTTTTCCAATTCTCAATTCCCAATTTGATTGGTAAAACTTACCTAGAGGCGGCTCTTCCCAACAACAATCCGCCGATTCCCAAGCCAAATGCGATCGGCAACCAAGCCGATAGAATCGGTGTTAAAACAGCTTTCACGCCCATCGAACTGGTGACGAAAGAAAATACATAGTAAGTAAAAATCACCACTACGCTAATACCAAAACTTGTTCCTTTCCCCGATCGCCGCGGTTGAGTTCCCAAAGCGGCTCCCACTAAACCAAATACCAAGCACACGAAGGGAAAAGCATATTTTTCTTGAATTCGCACCCGGAGTTTGCGAATTTGCGGTGCATCGCCGCTGTTTTTAATGATTTCCAAACGCTCTAAAGCTTGAGCAATATTCATTTCCTTGAAATCTCGCACTCTCGCAGCTAAATCTAAGGGCGTGCGGGGGAGTTGCAATTGCTGGTGTTGAAACCTAACTATATTACGGTAAGAGCCGTCTGGAGCTACTATATAAGCGGTGCCGTTGAAAAAATCCCAGGTGTTTTCTGAGGGATTCCAAGTCGCTGATTCTGAAGAAACAATTTGATTGAGGCCTGGGGCGGAGCGATCGATAATTGTTAAACCTTTCATTTGCTGGCCGTCAAACTGTTCTGCATAAAAAAAGCGGGACAGGATTTCTTCGCCACCTTTTTCGGGTTTGCGAAATTCTGTGTAGATAATATTTCGATCTTGAAACGTCGGTTTTTCTCGCTTCAGGGCTCTGTCTAAAGTTAAAGTGGCTCTGTAACTGGCGGCGGGTACAACTAATTCTTGCAAAGCAAAGGTGAAGCCGGCAACGATTAAACTCATAATGACTGCGGGCATTATCAATCGGTAAACGCTAACTCCGCAACTGCGGAGGGCGATGAGTTCGCTGTCGCTGGAGAGTCGGCTGTAGCTCATTAAGGTTGCTAGCAGCATTGACATGGGGAAAGCTAATACTACAAAGTACGGAATTTGCAGCAGAAAAATTTCCAGGGCGGCGCCGTAGGGGAGGCCTGATTCTGCTACTCTGCGGACTAATTCAAATAAGGCTCCCACGGTGACGGCGACTGATGTAAATAGTCCGACGCCAAACAGAAATGGGCCGATTAGTTCTTTGGTAATGTACCAGTCCATTACTGAAATTCTCGGCAGCCAGTTGAGGGGATTGAAGGATTTGGACATTGCTATTTTCATACTTTGGCGTTTTTGCCGATCGCTCCTTAAGTTAAAATTTAAATTCTCAATTCTAAATTTCTTGGGAGTTACGCAGGGGTGGTCAGAAACCGGGTTTTTTTACGAAAATCCTTCGTTATATTCCAAAGATTAACTAAAAAACCCGGTTTCTTGGACTTTGAATGCGTAAGTCCTGTTTCTGTCTTGTGCTTTTAAAAGACTATCGCACGAAGTTGTCGCCTAGGTAATACTGCCGCACTAAAGGGTTGCTGTAGAGTTCTTCTTCAGCCCCGGAGGCTAAAATTTGGCCGTCTCGCATGATGTAGGCTCGATCGGTAATTTCGAGGGTTTCTCGGACGTTGTGATCGGTGATCAGGATGCCGATTTTACGATCGCGCAGTTTGGCAATTATCGTCTGAATTTCGTCAACTGCGATCGGATCGACGCCTGCAAACGGTTCGTCTAAAAATAGAAACATCGGCCCGTCTCGCCCAGCAGCTAAGGCTCTCGCTAGCTCAGTCCGCCGTCTTTCTCCCCCCGAGATTTGAATTCCCAAACTGGATGCTATTTTTTCTAAGCGAAATTCTTGCAACAGGAAATCGACTCGCTGCTTCCATTCCCAGCGTGGCACTTGAGTTTGTTCTAAAACTAACAAAATGTTGTCGCGCACGCTCATGTTGCGAAAAATGCTGGCTTCTTGAGCGAGATAGCCTATTCCCAACTCCGCTCGTTTGTGCATCGGCAATTTAGTGATGTCTAAATCGTTGAGCCAAACAGTTCCTTGATTGGGTTTTTCTAATCCGGTAGCTATGTAAAATGTTGTGGTTTTGCCTGCACCGTTGGGGCCGAGGAGTCCGACGATTTCTCCTTGGGCTACTGAAAGGTTGACGCGACTGACTACATTGCGTTTTCCGTAGGATTTGTGAATATTTTCGAGTACAATTTTCATGCTCGTCGAGGCAACTTTTAAGAAGAAGTCATTAGTCATTAGTCATCAGTCATCAGTCAGGGAGCATCTCATTTTTGCAAAAAGCATTTTTCTTTGAGTGCGAGCGTCCCCGCTCGCGTATTGTACAATACGCGAGCGGGGACGCTCGCACTATTAAAAGCAAAACTGAGATGCACCCATCAGTCATCAGTCATCAGTCATCAGTCATCAGTCATCAGTTGGTCAACTGTCAACTGTCAACTGTCATTCGCATCTATTCTGGGTTCTCGATTGTCGCGCATTTCAGCTTTGAGATCGGAACAGGCAGGATGCCTGTTCCACAAGAATGGCAATAAAAATTATTGTTTTAGGTAGATATGCAACAGTTGATGTTTTTGCCGATGCGAAATTTTGCTGCTACCGGGGGCTGTTACTTAGGAGCTGTTCGGGAACGGGCGGGCGGTTTAACAGCGGGATTTGGATTAACCGGAGCTGGTTTGGGCCCGATCGAATTTTGGGCTGCTGCATCTTGTTCTGGCGCCACCAGATAGACGGATTCTACTTGTCCTGGATTGTCTGGGAGCGCAATAAACCGCCCTTCGTCAATCAGGTATGTGATGGTTTCGCCGCGCAGGCTGTTTCCCTGCTGCAATACGTACACGTCACCGCTGAGAATGATCCGGCGCTCGCGGCTGAAGTATTGAGCTTGAGCTGCGGTTGCTTGTATTTGGCGGGCTGGGTAGTTGATTTGGACGTTGCCGCGGGCTGTCACGATGCCGGTTTTGGAGTCGGCTTCTTGGATGTCCGATCGCACGGAAAGAGTGCGGGGCGGTGCGGCTTGCGGGTAGGTAGGAGAGGCGATCGCGCCAGCCAGAGTCAGCGGCAACAGCAGCGATAATCCTTTGAATAGGCGGGAATTGAGTAGTTTAGCGGAGGGCATCATAGCTTGCAAGCCTCAAAATTTTTGAAATTGCTGAAGGGCATTATCTCACCCCTGATTTTTCTCTATGGAGATTAGATCCACCACACCCGATCGGTTAGGTATTTTATCTTAACGGCCGTGAAAAATTCCCGTAAGGTCGATCGACCTGCCCGAGAGCGTCAACCAATTATCCTAGCAAGACAATAGCCCTTTCTTCGCCTGTTTGGATGATTTACTGGAGAAAGCAAGTTTTTTGACGGTTTGGGCGATCGGGAAGTTTCGGGCAGTCTCAAAGGTAGATTGCATAAGCTGTCCGCAAAAAGATAATCTTACAACTGTGCTGATAAAAGTCAGAATCTTTGGAAACAATTAGTCCACATTGTCCCGTTCGATCCAGCGTGCGGCTGTGAATTTCCCATTGCTTGCCCCGGCTCCAACGCACTGTTAGCCTGCGCTTTGCAGCCATCATACTTCCATAGGCAACATTAACTACCCAAGCTGGTACAAATCCATTCCAATCGTCGCTCAAGTCTTTTGAGCAATGATATAAACATGATTCTCAGGATATTGATCGTATTCAAGGTGAAGGGATGTAAATTGAGACTCACTCAGAATCTTTAGGAAAGCATTTACACCTAGTGTGCTGTACTCAAAGTCTTGACCTTGAAATGTTCCAGAAACTTCACCTGCTTCATGCCCACCCCCACACGTGAACATCAATACACCATCAGGTTCAAGAGCATTGCATAGCTTTTTCATCACAGATTCTTGCATATCTAGCGGCAGATGAAATGTGCTGTCCCAAGCAACAATCAAGCTGTAGGGTTTGGGAGGATTCCAACAGCAGATGTCTGCTCGATAGAAGACGATGTTTGGATGCAGTTGTTTGGCTAAATCAATCATTTCTGAGGAAATATCAAGTCCTTCCACTTGAAATCCATGTTCGCTTAGGACTTTAATAAAGCGTCCACTGCTTCCACACCCTATATCAAGAGCTACCTGCTTTTTATGGGTGAATTGAATAGCACGCTCCAACTGTGGGATACCATAAAGCGAATCTTGATGCTGAGTTTGCCACCAGTGGGCAATACGATCGTATCGGGCTGCTGTATCCTCTGTATCCATGTTTATTCTTACTTATGACTGTCTCAGCATTAACCTGAAGCAACCTAACGGCAAAACGCAGCGGCGGCAGATAACCTTGAACTCAGTATTAAGAACCTTCGCCCGTCCGCTGCCGTGACGTGTTAGCTCTCTTGGCAGGTTGCAATTAATTAGCTAGTAATCAATGATTCATAGTTTTCCCACGTTTTCCCTCTAAGTTTCTGTGCAAGATCTGCTGTATCTATAGCTTTTAGCTTTCCAATATCAAAATATTGCTTGCTAACGAACATTCCTCCCGAACTTGCTTTAACAAAATTGGTAGGATGCATATCATCCAGTACGAATACCCTTACTGGATACCAAGACTCTCCGATCTTTTGGCGACGTTCTATCGCAATCTTGATCAACTCTTTTTCTGGTCGGCTAACATTACTCCAAACCAAGCTCGCTTCATCTTCAGATTCCAGATCTACGACCGCTTCAATTTGTGATATTTGTTCAACACACTTATTGCGATATGTCCCAAAATACAAACTGCGACGATGATTATATGATCCAGCCTGCGCTGGACAGGTGTATATTTTGTGCTCCAATACACTATCAAAACTCCCCTTACAGTTTACGACATCCAAGCGATATTTCCAAGACGGCAACAAGTTATTTTCGTCAAAATATTCGCCTAAATCTGAAACTGCATCAATTAGGTTTTTGGGTAAATAAGGTAACTGAATTGCTTGAAGAAACTGTTCAAAGCTAACAGATATAAAGGCGACATCTTCATATTTAGCCTTAGTTTCAACAGTCTGCAAGACTGGGTTATTTGTTGGATCTTGCTCAAAATTTCCTAAAGCTATGAGTATCTTCTTTCCTTTCTTTTCTTTCAATGTATCTAGATGATCTAAAAGCTGTTTTTCACCGAAATCGCTACCGAGTTTTGTCTCAATAAAAACCGAGAACGAATCTTGGAAAATTTCACCATCTGGCACGCTGTCTTTTGCACGACGCTGTTGAATGAATTTTACACCTACAGTTCCTGAAAAATTTTCGCCAAACAATAAACCTAGCGCTTCCGAGAGAAATTTTGGATTCTCTTCATACAGCATCTTAAGAATTAAAAGACAGTGGTTTGTTGTTTGATTTTCTTTCTGTGAGTAGGTCGGAAATAGGCGTATATTTCGACTCATAATTTTGGTAATCTTGAGTTAAGTATAATGTTGATTCTACTTTCAAGCTCTCAGTCAGATATTTAAACTTCTACACAACCGTTAACTAGAGAGGGCTAACTTATAGTTATATAGCAAATGCGGTACAATACATAAAATGAGCTACAAATACCGCAGGTCGCTCATGTATATCAACCCCTTCTTACTACCGATCGGAATCTCCTTTTCTCGATCGAGTTCAGTGTTCTAGCCTGCTCATATTGAAGTTTGTTCTACTTTGAGAATTCGTGGTAAATGCAAGCCGGCAACTTCTGTACCTGCGAACAACGGTAGAAAATTAGCTACGGCTTCCGGGCCAGCTTGCTGCAAAGCACTCAAAAGTTTAGCACTTTGTCCGAGCAAATCTTCAACGGCAATTCCCGCATAACTCGGTTGATAATAATTGAGCCGATTTATGCCTTCTCCCAGCAAGATTACTGCACCGCGCCAGTTTTGATTGCTTAGGTGATAAAGCGCGACAGAAATTTGCAATATTCCCTGATAAAATCTTTTGTCCGGCTCGCCGGCTTCCATCCACAAAGCCTCTAAGGTATCGTGACAAGCGTAAAAATCTTGGCTGTTAAACTGTTCGATACCTTGCCAAAACTCGATCGGCATTTCCTCTGTCATTCGCTTGGAGATTGGGATTTTGGATTGGGGATGCGTGTTAGAGTAGGCGGCGATCGTTGAGGTCGCTGTCAACTGTCAACTGTCAATTGTCAACTGATTTACGACCTATTTTCACAACAATTACCAATTTTACCAGAAAGAATTGGTTTAAAGCCCCAAGCCCGATCGGGAAAAATTAAAAGAAGACTATTCATTACTCCAATCCTCTTTCTTTCAGGTAGAGGTAGCTCTCAACTGTCAAGCGGTCAACTGTCAACTGTCAACTGTCAACTGTCAACTGTCAACTGAAGACCGCCTACTTAACCGATTACATGGTCTCTCTGACTGCTTGAATCTGATCCATGCTAATTTCCTGATTGGTTCCAGCAAAATCGTTATCTGGCGTCAGAAATAACATACAGTGACATTCTTTCCGCTCGCGCATGGGAATGCAAGGACAGTTCCAGTAGGCGGCTTTGACTTCGGCTTCTTTATCTTCGTAATGGCGACAAGGGCATAGGGGAGCACCTAGTTCATCTTTGTGCTTTGCTAGTCCTTCTATAACGACAGCAGTGACTGAAGGCTCGGAACAAAAGTAAGTTCCGGTGCGCTTGGCGTAGGTTTCGGAGAAATTCTTCATCGCCTCCAAAGTTTTTTCGTTGGAGAGTTTGGATTTTTCTGTTGTGTTCATAGTTGAGGATCGGAGTTGAGGATGCTACGAGCTTTTGACAATTGTACCCCAGAATGTGATTTTAAACACTTGATATTTCTCTTTACTTACAAGGAGGAAAAACTTGACAAAAATTGAGTTTTAGGTTGTCGGTTTTTTGGTGATTTTTCTGCATCCCTCCGATTTCGGGAAACTGGCGGTTGACACGGTTTTTGGAGCTGCTAATAGATTTGACCGATCGCCCGCCCAGACAAAAACATCCCCCAACGGGGATAAAAAAAGATAAAATATGAGACCGCTGTCCCTGTTTCCGGCATCTCATGGCAATTTCCCCGCATCCCACCCGCACCAAAAAAGTTCCTTCCTCTAAGCTAATTTGGCCCGCTGAGACCGAGTTAGTCGGATTAGTGTTTGAATTGACCCCCCGCGCAGCTAGCTATCTGTACGCGCAGTATGCTATAGGTTTGCACGCTTGGTTTTTGCATCAAATTCAGGAAACTGACCCGGAATTATCGCAAATTTTGCACGACTCGCAGTCAGAAAAAGCCTTTACTATTTCGGGATTGGAGGGTGATTTGCTTCCAGCCGGTAAGGAATTTCAGCTTTTGGGCGATCGCATTTACCGCTGGTATGTCACAGGACTGTCCCAGCAAGTAGTACAATGGCTGAGTCAGTGGCTGCAAAATTTGCCCCAAGAGATTGATTTGCGAAATGCTCCGCTGGTAATTCGCTCTTGGGATATTGCTTTTTCTCCCACAACTTACCAGCAATTGCTAACAGCAGAACATCCATTATCTAGAAACATAAAACTTAGTTTTGTAACTCCTACAAGCTTTCGCAGCAAAGGGCATCACTTCCCGCTACCAGTTCCCGAAAATGTTTTTCACAGCTATTTGCGCCGCTGGAATAACTTTTCGGGTATGAATGTTGACCAAGCAGAATTTCTGAATTGGATTGACGAAAATGTAATTATTAGCCGCCACAAGTTGGAGTCGCAAAAGGTGGCGGCGGGCAAAAAAGGCATGGTAACGGGATTTACTGGGGCTGTGGAATTTGCGATCGGGCGATCGGCCGGATTGCGCCCTGATTTTGTACAATTATTTTATGCCTTGGGGCAATTAGCACCTTACTGCGGCACGGGCCACAAAACAACCTTTGGATTGGGACAAACGCGATCGCAATGGTTGACAGAATCCCTACCCGAAGTCTCTATCCAAAGCGTATTGGCGGCGCGAATCGATGAATTGACAGAGAAGTTTATGGCGCACAGAAAGCGTACAGGCGGGAGTCGGGCTGGTGAGATTGCGGAAACTTGGGCGACGATTTTAGCGCGCCGGGAATTGGGGGAATCTTTGTTCGATATTGCTGCTGATTTGGAAATGCCTTATGAAACTGTGAAAACTTATGTAAAATTAGCAAGAAGAGCTTTGAAAGTTGAGGATTGAAGCAGACACAGAAGGAAAAAGCACAGGGGTGTATCTGGCGCAAGGTAAATATATCTGTAGGGGCGAAGCATGACCGCAGAAAATAGGAGATTATAACTAATAACTTATATGCGGTCATGCTTCGCCCTCTTCCTTGCGCCAGATGCGCCCGATCTATTTACTATTAGGAGACCTGAGGAAAATTCTCGAATTAGTTGATTTATTTTCATTCCTGGTTTTTGTTTTTTACAAGTAATTGTGATTATAATATATCCAGTGTCCACCATGAGTTCTATGCCCGAACCTAAAAATAGATTTAAACTTGGTCTCTTATTAGATCTATATGAGAGCCATTTCTTAAAGCATTCATTTATGCGAAAGTTGCGTTTACGTCATCTGAAGCATTGGTTCAGTTGTCTCAAGGTAGGACAAAAGATTAGTGTGGGCTATGGACTGGCGCTGGGAGTGGCAATTCTGGGAACCGCTACAGGAATCTCGATCGCTGACCAATATCATCAACAAGCTGTTAGACACGAACAAAATGCGATCGAAGAAACTCAATTCATCAGTGAATTGCAGATCCAGCTCGTTCAAGTTCTCCTCCACCAACAGCAGATCCTGATGCTATTGGAAAATCGAGATTTGCTAGACCAACAGTATTCCTATTTTTTAAACCATGTGGCTCTATTCAAAAAAGAATGGTCTGAGTTTAAATCTTCGGAAGGGGATACAAAAAATCATAAGGTTGACGAGTCACCTGCTGAAATAAATACCGTCAGACGTTTTCTGCAAGCCAATGAAGAGATTCCAGAGGCTTACTTGCAGCAGACAGAGGCGATATTAAAGGCAATTAATTCCGCTGAATTATCACCCGCAGAAATTCAGATATTCCGCAGCCAGCTCTTGACTTTTGGTAGCAGTCCTACATCGCTGCAATTGAAGAAATTTTTACAAGATATAGAGCAATTAAAGGTAAGGGCGTATAAAGATTACAAAGAAGCAAAAACTGAGTTTGCAAATGTACAGGTGCTACGAGTACAGGTTATTGCTGGGAGCATGATTTTGTCAGTGGCGATCGCCATCTTCCTCGCGATTTATACCAGTCGGGCGATCGCTCGTCCCCTCCAGCAAGTCACCCATATTGCCCAGGAAGCAACCCAAACGGGCAATTTTGATTTACAAGCTGCTGTTACCACTCAAGATGAAATTGGTATATTAGCAACAGCCCTAAATCAAATGATTCGACGAGTCAAGCAACTGCTACAGGAACAACAAGCCGCATCCACAGAACGCCTAATTCAACATGAAAAAATGGCGACTTTGGGACAGTTGATTGCAGGAGTAACCCATGACATTAACAATCCAATTAATTCCATAGCCGGCAACCTAACCCATACTGACAGATACCTAAAAGACTTACTAGAACATTTGCACATCTATCAGCAGCATTACCCCGAACCTGCGTCAGAAATTATCGAACACGCTGAAGCCATTGAGCTAGAATTTGTAGAAGAAGATATACCCCTAATGCTTGCATCTCTTCAGCAGAGTGCTGAACGTATCCGCGATATCAGTTATTCCATGCGGTTGTTCGCACGAGCAGACTCTTCCCAAAAGATTGCTTTCGATATCCACGAAGGCATCAACAGCACGCTATTAATTTTGAAACACAGACTCAAAGCCAATAATAATTATTCGGAAATTACTGTTGCCAAAAATTACGGCAAGTTGCCAAAGATTAAATGTTTCGCTGGACAATTAAATCAAGTATTTATGAACATTATTGGCAATAGTATTGATGCCCTAGATGATGTAATGGATCGAAGTAAAAATTCTGATAATTCTGAACTCGTGCTGATTCCTTCTATTCAAATTCAAACTGAAATTATCGAAGATAATTGGGTCAGAATTAGGATTGCTGACAATGGTTCAGGCATCGATGAAGCGTTGAAATTACGCTTATTTGAGTCATTCTTTACAACCAAAGATGCCGGGAAAGGCACCGGGCTAGGACTCTCAATGAGTCACCAGATTGTGACGGAAAAGCATGGGGGGAAACTCTACTGCAATTCCCAACCTGGACAGGGAGCGGAGTTTGTGATTGAGTTACCTATTGGTTAATTTTAATGAATAATCAAAAGCAGAGTTATACGAATTTTTTATGAGGCTGCATAGAATCCGAATACAAATTAGGTACGTAGTTGCGCTTTAGCGCTCTTTATAATATTAGGAAAGAACGCTAAAGCGCAACTACGTACCTATGATGACAATAAAATCAGCCTGCTTATTCAGGGGAACTTAGGGGAGATCGGGATATGTGCAAGTTCACATTAAATTGGTATTATAAAACTTTATTAAGTTTGTAAGCAGTAGTAAGCAATAGTAGTATCATCTAGTCAAAATGGTCAAGAGAATTATTGCGATCGTCAAAAAATGG